>JADGQE010000143.1 GCA_017882055.1 Thermoflexales bacterium | reverse complement strand
TCGTCTTCGCCGGCATTGGCTGGCACTTCGATGCGATGGCGCAGCTTGCCGTTGACCTGAATCGGGATGGTCATCAGTTCGTCGACGACGAGCGTGGAATCATACTTCGGCCACGCTTGTTGATGCACGCTGAACGGTCCGCCCAATTGTGCCCACAGCTCTTCGGCCAGAAACGGTGCCAGCGGCGCGAGGATCAAAACATATAAACGCGCCACCGCGTTGTGAACGTGAAGCGATACGCGGCATTCACGCAGCGTATTGAGCGTTTCCATCAGCGCGGCGATGGCGGTGTTGAAGCCCAGCGCGGGCAAATCTTCACTCAGTCGCTTGATGGCTTTATGCACGGCCCGACGGGCTTTCATTTCTCCGGCGGCTGAAGGCTGAAGGCTGACCGCTGAAGGCTCAGTCACCCATCCCCATATTCTTCGGTAAAAGCGCACGACGCCGCTGATGGCCGCATCGTGAAAGTCGCCGCCTTCGGTGTAGGAGCCGGCGAATAACATTTGCGCGCGCATCACGTCGGCGCCGTATTGCCGCACATACTCGTCGGGGTTGACGACGTTGCCGCGGCTCTTGCTCATCTTCGCGCCGTCGCGCAGCACCCAGCCATGCAGGCGCAGCTGCTGGAAGGGTTCCTCGCCGACTTCGGGCGGCAGCTGTCCCAGATCGACCATCGCTTTCCAGATGAAACGCGCATACAGATGATGCAGCGTCGAATGCTCGATGCCGCCCATGTAGTGCGTGACCGGCAGCCACTTCCTGGCACGTTCTTTGTCCCAGGCTCGATCGTCGAACTCGGTCGAGAGGTAGCGCAGAAAGTACCAGGCCGAATCGAGGAAGTTGTCGCTGACATCGGTTTCGCGCCGGGCCGCGTGACCGCACACCGGGCAGGTGGTGTTGGCGAATTCCGGTATCGAGGCCAGCGGCGATTGGCCGGTGCCGGTCGGCCGAAAGTTGTCCGTCATCGGCAGCAGCACCGGTAGTTGATCTTCAGGCACGGGCTGCCAACCATCTTGCTCACAATAGATCATCGGGATGGGCGGCCCCCAGTATCGCTGGCGCGAGATCAACCAATCGCGCAAGCGGTAACGCACCGACTTTTTACCAACGTTGTTTTGCTCCAGCCACTCAACGGCGCTCGCAACCGATTGCTCAGTGGAGACGCCATCGATCGGGCCGGAGTTGATCATCACGCCATCGCCCGGCCAGGCTTCGATCATCGTCGCCGAATCGAGCTGTCGGTCGCGTGGTTGAACCACAACTTTGATCGGCAGATCGAACTTGCGCGCAAATTCAAAGTCGCGTTGATCGTGGGCGGGCACAGCCATGATCGCGCCAGTGCCATAGCTCATCAGCACGTAATCTGCGATCCAGATCGGAAGGCGTTCCCCGTTGACGGGATTGACGGCATAAGCGCCGGTGAACACGCCGGTCTTGTCGCGCGCTACAGCCTGCCGCTCGAATTCGGTTTCTCTGGCAGCAGCGGCGACGTAGGTCTCGACTTCGATCTTGCGATCAGACGTCGTGATCTTGCCTACCAGCGGATGCTCGGGCGCGAGCACCATGAAGGTCGCGCCCCAGAGTGTGTCGGGGCGTGTGGTGTAAACCGTAATCAGTGAATCCTTATTCGCTGATGATTGATCACTGATGACTGAAAACTTTACCTCGGCTCCTGCGCTGCGACCGATCCAGTTGCGTTGCAGCGTCCTGGTCGTTTCGGTAAAATCGGCTTTGGAATGATCGAGCAGGCGTTCAGCATACGCCGTGATCTTGAAGAACCACTGCTCCAGATCACGCTTGATCACTTCCGAGCCGCAGCGTTCGCATTTGCCGTCGATCACTTGTTCGTCGGCCAGTACCGTCAAATCTTTGGGGCACCAGTTGACGAGCGACCTGGCGCGATAAGCCAGTCCGGCTTTGAAGAGTTGAATAAAAATCCACTGCGTCCATTTGTAGTAACGTGGATTCGTCGTATCCACTTCGCGCGACCAATCGAAGGCGGCGCCGATGCGTTTGATTTGCTCTTCGCGAAAGCGGGTCATGTTGCGCGGCATGACCAGCGCCGGGTTCTGCCCGATCTTCAATGCATAGTTCTCGCCGTGAATGCCGAACGCGTCGAAGCCCATGGGTTGGAAGACGTCGTGGCCGATCATGCGTTGATACCGACCGTAGGTGTCTGCGCCGCTGTAGGTGTAGAAATGGCCGACGTGCAGGCCTTCGCCGGATGGATAGGGAAACTCCATCAAGTTGTAGAAAGGCCGCGCGGCCCGATCGAGATCGACTTTGTACAGATCGACTTCGTTCCAGCGCTTCAGCCATTTGAGTTCAAGATCGTGAGGGTTGTAAGGTGACATGACACTCTCTTACCACGAAGCCACGAAGACACAAAGGTATGCGCCTCTGTCTTCATGCACAAGCCGCAACGAATGTGTTGCCAGGCCAATGTGTTTCTACCATGTTACCACAAAGACATTACCCTGCCTACGTGGCACGCCATAAAAAACAAGGTACAAAAACAAATCGTGTCTTTGTGCCTTGGTGGTTAGATTGAGTTTAGAAGTGTGCTGATGTTATTCGCTGTCAATCACACTGATCGTTCCGATGCCAACCTTGACGCGCAGCGTAATCGCGTTGTCGGCGTTCGAGAAGCCGGCGGTCTCATACACGTTATCGCCCCTCGAGTTCAGGCGTGAGCCGGAATTGAATGTGCCGATGCCGGTATCGACTTCGACGCGCAGCGCCATGCTGCCCGGCAGGCGAAGGCGCACGGTGCCTATGCCGCCGTCGATGCTCATACTGAATCGCCCGGTCGCCGGCAAACGAAGATCGGTCGTGCCTACGCCGGCGTTGATGCGGCCGCCCGTGACTGTCAACTTGCTCAAATCGACGGTCGATTGTCCAACACCCATATCCAGCGTAAGGTCATAAGCCACCTTCGGATTCAAGCTGATGTTCCAGCGTTCTTCCGAATCTCCGCCGAAGTTAAAACCGAATGAGGCGGAACTGTTGTTCAGCCGGACACTGGCCTGGCTGCCGGAGTCACTCGCGTCGAAGTTGAGTGTGCCGTAATGGTTGATGGTGCCGGCGATCAATTTGTCGGAATCGCTCAACGCATCCAGTTGGTTCGAGCCGGTGGTAAAACCGATCGAGACGCTGGCCGAGCGAATGTCCTTCAACGGATACTCGATCGTTCGGGTTTCCAGAGCGCCGCCGAAGGAGAAATTCGGCAGTGGCGGTCGGGCAATCAAAATCCACAGCACGAAACCGACCAGAGCCAATCCGATGACGCCGCTGACAATTGCGCCGGCGCTGCCCTGCCGGCCCAGCAGGATTTCGACGCCGAGCGCGATGAGCAGCACCGGCCACATGCGCCAGATGACGGGCCACGGACTGCCAACGATGATGCCCATGTTATTGAGCAAAAAGATGATGCCCACGCCGATCAAAACGATCGGCCAGAAGAGACGCGGACTACGATTATACATGATGATTGACTCCTGACTGAAATGATCTGTGACGAGTGAAGAGTTCGCACCACTCCTCGCTCATGATAGTTTATTCGCTGTCGCGCACGCCGATCGATCCCGAACCACCGTTGACGATCAACGTAACGGCGTTTTGGGCAGAACCGAACCCTTCAGTCTCGAAGACATCCTTGCCGACTGTCTTCAGCCGCGAACCGGCACTGAAGCCGCCGCTGCCGTGATCGTATTCCACCCGCAGCGCCAGGCTGCCGGGCACGCGAACGCTCAGACTGCCCGAGCCGCCGTCGATGCGGAGTGTGAACTTGCCGGTTGAAGGCAGGCGCAGATCAACACTGCCTGAGCCGACATCGATGCGGCCACCGCTAAGGTTGAGTTTGCTCAGATCGAGATCGGCTCCACCGGAACCGATACTGAGGTTAAGGTTGTAAACCGGTCGCGTGTTCAGACCGATGTCCCACTTCTCGCCGCCACCGAATGAGCCAAAGGAGAAGCCTGAGTTATGCGAGCCGATCTGGATGCTCGCCTGATTGTTAGAGGCGCTGACATCAAAGGTGAGACTGCCGTAATAGCTGACATCGGCGTCGACGAGTTTGTCCGAATCGCCGAGAGCATACAGCCGATTGGCGCCACTCCCGAAATCGATCGAGACGCCGGCGGATTGCACGTTGCCCAGCAGTGCGCTGTTGTGGCTGGTGTGCAGCTCGCTGCTGCCCAGGCTGAAGCCGGGCAGATTCGGTTGGAGGACCAGCAGGAAGATGACGCCGATAACCAGGAGCACGCCCAGTGCCGCGCCGATGAGTCCGCCCAGCATCGATCGGCGTCCGAATAGAATATCCAGCCCGATCACGATCAACAGCACCGGCCACAGCTTCCAGATGATGGGCCACGGGTTGCCGGTAATGACGCCCAGGTTGCTCAGTAAGAAAATGATGCCGGCGCCGATCAGGATAACGGGCCAGAAGAGATCGGGGCCGCGCCGATAGGGAGTGTTCATGATTAAGGTATCCTTTCCGTTTGTAGTGACTGTATTGTAGCCAGGGATACCCGCGGCGTCATGGGGCGAATTGTCGAAAAGCCTGCTCCGACTAAAGGCGGAGCGGATCGACGATGAGGCCAGTGAAGTGCAGACGATCCGTATATATTGGTTTGAACGAATGTGATGAAAACAGAACCTCCCGAAGGCATTTGAACCTTTGGGAGGTTTTATGTGCTGAGACTAAGCGACTACCAAACTGCTAACTTTTTCGCTAAGCGGCTGCTCTCAGGTTGTACGACTGCAGCACCTTCATGTAGTTGGCGCGCTCGAAGGCGGCCGGCTCAGCCACGTTGCGCTGGCTCATGCTGCCCTGCATCTGCTTGATCGATTGGTACTCGTGCACTTCCAACCAATGCTGAGTATCGGCCAGCACATCGCCCAGGTATCGCACGCCGTTGTGCAGCAGCGCCGAGGCCACATGGGCGACCTTCGCGCCGACCATCATCGACTTGACGACGTCTTCGGCGGTATGCACGCCGCCGGTCAGGGCCATATCGGCCTTGATGTGGCCGAACAGGATCGCCGCCCAGCGCAGGCGCACGCGCAGTTCATACGAGCTGCTCAACGACAGGTTCGGCACGACTTCCAGGTTTTCCAGATCGATGTCGGGCTGATAGAAGCGGTTGAACATCACCAGACCGTCGACGCCGATCTTGTCGAGCTGGAGCGCCATGTTGGGCAGCGAGGTGAAGAAGTGCGTCATCTTGACGGCGACCGGAATTTTGACGCTGACCTTGATGTTGCGCGCCAGATCGAGATAGGCTTGTTCGATCTCGGTGCTGTTGATGATCGGATCAGTTGGAATGTAATACACGTTCAATTCGATCGCATCTGCACCGGCTTGCTCCATCATCTTTGCGTAGCGCGTCCAGCCGCCGGCCGAGACGCCGTTCAGACTGGCGATCACCGGCATATCCAGCGAAGCTTTCGCCTGGCGGATGTGTTCCAGGTAACTTTCCGGGCCGATGTTGTACTCTTCCAGATCGGGGAAGTACGTGATCGCTTCGGCGTAACTCTCCGTACCCTGGGTCAGATAGTGATTGAGTTCGCGGCTTTCCTGGTCGATCTGCTCTTCAAACAGCGAGTGCAGCACCACGGCCGCCGCGCCCTGATCCTCGAGCTGCTTCAGCGTGCTGAGCGATTTGGACAGCGGCGAGGCAGACGGCACGATCGGGTTTTTGAGATTGAGACCGAGATAGGTAGTGGATAAATCGATCATGGATGGCTCCTTATTCCAACCGCTTGACCCGTTGACAAATCACTCGGTCAACGGGTCAAGCGGTCGACTGGTTATTTGGTTACTTTGATTGTCGTGGGTTTCTCGCCGTTACTGTCCGGCGCATAGCTCAACGCGGCGAGCTGTTCGTACATCCGCCAGCGCTTGATTACATCGCCCTGCGCTTCTTCCATCAACTCGGCGGCAACCCTGGGGTTGCTCTGCGTCAGCATCTTGTAGCGCGTCTCGTTGTAGGCGTACTTTTCCAGCGGCAGCGCCGGTGCTTTGGAGTCGAGCTGCAGGGGATTCTTACCCAAAGCCGCCAATCGCGGATCGAAGCGGAACAGCGGCCAGTAACCGGACTGCGTCGCCAGCTTCTGCTGCTCCAGGCCCTTCGTCATATCGATGCCGTGGTTGATGCAGTGACTGTAGGCGATGATGAGCGACGGCCCGTCGTAGGATTCGGCTTCCATGATCGCTTTGATCGTCTGCGCGTCATTCGCGCCCATGGCGATCTGCGCCACGTAGATATTGCCATAGGTCATGGCCAGTCGGGGCAAATCTTTCTTGGCCAGCGTCTTGCCGCCCGCTGCGAACTTGGCCACTGCCGCGCGCGGCGTCGATTTAGAAGCTTGACCGCCGGTGTTGGAATACACTTCGGTATCGAGGACGAGGACGTTGACGTTGCGGCCCGAAGCCAGCACGTGATCGAGGCCGCCGTAGCCGATGTCGTAAGCCCAGCCGTCGCCGCCGATGATCCACACACTCTTCCTTGCAAGCATATCGGCCAGGGCCAGCAGATTGCGCGCTTCAAGCGACAGATTACTTTGCAGCTTGGTCTTCAGCACCGCGATGCGCTCGCGTTGTTTCTGAATGCTCTGCTCATTGGATTGATCGGCCTTCAGCAGCTCATCGGCCAGTGTATCGCCGATCACCGATCGGAGCCGGTTGACCATCTCGCGGGCGTACTCGGTTTGCTTATCGATCGAGAGACGGAAGCCCAGACCAAATTCGGCGTTATCTTCGAACAGCGAATTCGACCAGGCCGGGCCGCGTCCGGCACTGTTTTGGGCCCACGGTGTCGTGGGCAGGTTGCCGCCGTAGATCGACGAACAGCCGGTGGCGTTGGCCACGATCGCTCGATCGCCGAACAGCTGGCTGACTAGCTTGATGTACGGTGTTTCACCGCAGCCCGAGCACGCACCGGAGAATTCAAACAGCGGCTGAAGCAGCTGGGCATCTTTGACGGTTGCCAGATTCAGGCCGTTCCGCTCGATTTCGGGCAGCGACAGGAAGAAGTCCCAGTTCTTCGCTTCGGGTTCACGCAGCGGCAGCTGGTCATGCATATTGATGGCCTTCAGCCGTGTCTCGCTCTTGTTCTTAACCGGGCAGATCTCGACGCACAAACTGCAGCCGGTGCAATCTTCCGGCGCGACTTGCAGCGTGTACTTCAGTTCCTTGAATTCTTTCCAGCGGGCCGGGCTGCTCTTGAAAGTTTCCGGCGCGTTAGCCAGATATTTTTCGTCGTAGACTTTGGCGCGGATGACGGCGTGCGGGCAGACCAGCACGCACTTGCCGCATTGAATGCAGATGGCTTCATCCCAGACTGGAATTTCCAGCGCGATGTTGCGCTTTTCCCACTGCGCGGTGCCGGTGGGATAGGTGCCGTCGACGGGCATGGCGCTGACGGGCAGCGTATCGCCCAGACCGGCGATGATCGGGCCGGTAACTTTCTGGACGAACTCGGGCGCTTTAGCCGATACGGCCGGCCGCATCGTAACGGTGCTGGTTGCCTGAGCGGGCACCTTGACTTCGTGCAGATGCTCCAGTGTCCCATCCACGGCGGCGAAGTTCTGCTTGACGACGGCTTCACCGCGCTTGCCGTAGGTCTTCTCGATCGCGTGCTTGATCTGCGCGATCGCTTCGTCCTTG
Source organism: Thermoflexales bacterium (assembly GCA_017882055.1). Lineage (GTDB taxonomy): Bacteria > Chloroflexota > Anaerolineae > Fen-1058 > Fen-1058 > JADGQE01. The sequence continues at coordinate 1,469 of JADGQE010000143.1, read as the reverse complement.
GGCAGCACGCCGCTGATGGCAAAGAAGCAGGTCTGCATGATGGTGTTGACACGGCCACCCATGCCGGTGGCCTCAGCCACTTTGTAGCCGTCGATGGTGAAGAAGCGCAGTTTCTTATTGATGATGTGCTCTTGCACGTTGCGCGGCAACTTGTCCCACACTTCATCAGGACCGTACACACTGTTGAGCAGGAAGACACCGTTCGGCGCGGCCTGCGCCAGGATGTCGTACTTTTCAAGGAACACCCACTGATGACAGGCGATGAAGTTGGCCGAGTTGATCAGATAAATGGAGTGAATCGGGCGCGGGCCGAAGCGCAGGTGTGAAGTCGTGAGCGTGCCCGATTTCTTCGAGTCGTAGACGAAGTAACCTTGCGCGTAGTTGGGTGTCTCTTCGCCGATAATCTTGATCGAGTTCTTGTTGGCCCCGACCGTGCCGTCTGAGCCTAAACCGAAGAACATCGCGCGCACCACATCGGGTGCTTCGACATCGAAGGCGGGATCGTAGTCGAGGCTGGTGTGTGAAACGTCGTCGTTGATGCCGACGGTGAAATGATTTTTGGGCTTATCTTTCTGCATCTCATCGAAGACGGCCTTGACCATGGCGGGCGTAAATTCCTTCGACGACAAACCATAGCGCCCGCCGATGACATGCGGCAGGGCAGGCCGGAGGCCCGCCCCTACGGCTTCAACCAGCGCGGTGATGACATCCTGATACAACGGCTCGCCCACGCCGCCCGGTTCCTTGGTGCGATCCAAAACGGCGATGGTCCTGGCCGAGGCGGGCAGCGCCGCCATGAAATGCTCGACGGAGAACGGGCGATACAAGCGGACTTTGATCAGGCCCAGCTTCTCACCCCTGGCATTCAAATGCTCGATCGTTTCCTGGACGGTTTCTGCGCCTGAGCCCATGATCACGATCACGCGATCAGCATCCGGCGCACCGACGTAATCGAACAGGTGATACTGCCGCCCGACCAGTCCGGCGAATTTGTCCATGGCCCGCTGGACGATGCCGGGCACTTTTTCATAGAACGGATTGACCGTCTCGCGGGCCTGGAAGTACACATCGGGGTTCTGGGCCGTGCCGCGCATGACGGGCCGATCGGGTGACAGCGCGCGCGCACGATGCGCGCGCACCAGATCGTCGTCGACCATCGCGCGGATGTCTTCTTCGGACAGCTGCTCGATCTTCATCACTTCGTGCGAGGTGCGGAAGCCGTCGAAGAAGTGCATGAACGGCACACGCGCTTCAAGCGTAGCCGCCTGCGCGATCAAGGCGAAGTCCATCACTTCTTGCACGGCGTTCGAGCACAGCATGGCAAAGCCGGTCTGGCGCGCGGCCATCACGTCTGAGTGATCGCCGAAGATCGACAAGCCCTGCGCGGCCAGTGATCGGGCCGCGATGTGAAAGACCGCCGAAGTCAGTTCACCGGCGATCTTATACATGTTGGGGATCATCAACAGCAG
>JADGQE010000142.1 GCA_017882055.1 Thermoflexales bacterium | reverse complement strand
CACTGTCCGTGTTGTAATTCCAGCGCCCTTTCGATACATTGACCGGGTTGATAAAGAACGATCGACTGCGAAGATGCAGCACCGTGGGTACGAGCGTTACCGACTGCGGACTCGTACCAGTGGGCGTGGGGGTAACGGCCGCAGACTCTGATGGCGACAGTTGGGTAATCGCGACCATCAACAAGATGATCGCGATCATAACCGCCGCAAAGCCGATCACCAGTATGGGACGGCGTGAAGGATCAGACCAGGTTTGAGCCAGGCGATTGCGCGAAGCAGATCGGGCGGAATCGGGCAAAGGAGGCACGGGCGGAATAGCGCCACCTGCACCCGGCGAGGTAGACATCGGCTGGAATCTCCTGGTTATGGAATCGACTGAGGAAGATCGCTGGGACTGATTCGAATGACCACGGCTCCACCCGACGGCAGTATCGACCGGCTAAAATCAAGGTAGGGCACCACTAAATTTACCGCACCCGGCGCATTCACCGTAAACGATAAGCGGCCTGTCTCATCGGTCAGAGCCTGTGCCAACATCTGGCCGTCAAAGAGATTGTAGACACGCGCCGACACCCCGTTTACCCCTTCACCCGGATCAGGCTTGTTGTTCTGGTTGGCATCGTAATAAACCTGCAGGCTGATTGGAATCTTGATCAACGGCAAGCCGGGCAGCGTCGGCGTCGGCAGCGGCTTGACGATGATCGAAGGCGGCGTCGGGGTTGGCGTCAGGCTGGGTATGGGCGTGATCGTCAGGGTCGGCGGAACCGGCGTGCGCGTCGGCGCGTTGGGCAGATCGGTTGGCGTGGGAGCCGTCGTCGGCGTGGTCTGGACCACGATATCACACTCGTAGCTATACGTGGCGTTCTGTGATTCCGGCCCCGGCCGATGGAATCCTTCGCCGACCAGGCCGTACAGCCAACCTTCATAGGTTGTGTAATAGGTAAGGCTGCTGCTCAAATCACCGGCCGCGCGATTCACATCGTCACTGCCGTCAATAGGGTTTCGGCTGTCCGTGTACAAAATCAGGTTGGTATCCGTGCCCGGCGATAGACTGGATGTTTTACACGTGACCACCATGCCCGATTTGACCCGGACTTTGAAAAAGTCGTTGTCCCAGTCATTAGCACTATTACTGGGAATACACTGGGCAAAGTTGAGAGTGTCGTATTTGACATTCAGTCCAATCGTGGTGGCGGTGTCAAAGTCGTTATTAGGCTCAAATCGATCGGAGCCGGTCGCGCAGGCAAACGGGGCCGGTGTCGGCGTGATGGATGGCGTTGGCATCGTGGTCGGCGTTGGCGTGGGCGTCCGTGTAGGCGTGGGCGTCAGCGATGGTGTGGGCGTCAGCGATGGTGTGGGCGTCGGTGTGCTATTGGTAAAATCAACTGAGTAAGTTCCACCGCTACAGCGCGCCGCTGCATTCAATTGATAGATTCTCACGTACATCTGCCCGGTAAAGGGAGCAAACAGACTAATCACAGCACTGAAGTCCGCGGTATTGGTATCGCTCGAGATCAGATTTCGAGCACTGTCATAGAGATCCATTCCCAAATTATAATTCCCGCCCGTTAAATTGCCCGGAGCCGCATGAATCATAATGGAATTTCCAGTGAAGATGTTGATGTAAAAATAATTGTCGACAGTCGCCACATCGACAGGGCCGGAAGGTACGTTGGTAGGGGGCACGAGTGCTAGATTATTCGCCGGACTAAGAAGCAGAGCGGTATCGAAACTCGTATTAGTCGGGAGGTTAGTCGTTTGGCTCGTCGTCAGCGTGCAGGTAACTCCGTCGGCAGGAGCCAGCGGATCAATGGCGATGCCTGGCACTTCCTGGGCGGCGGGCAGGCGATAATAACCGGCGGCCCGTACCCCAGGAGTCCACGCCAGCATCAGTGCCGCCACAATCAGCAGCAAACCGCCCGCTAACATACCGGCTATCTTCACGTACTTCATAAGACTCATATCCCCATCCACGCAGAAAACGAAGTGACTGTAGCCTCTTCAATTCGCAGCCACATTATACATTGTTTGGGAATGGGGCACAAACCACGGAGTGGATACACAGCCAATAAACGGCTAAAAAGGAGCGGCATCCGTTTACCCGCTGTCAATTCGTTGCCCCTGCCTGCATTGACGCACCCCCCTGCCTATGCTAAGATACCGGCCACTTCCGTAGGAGGCTTGCGTTGTCTACCAGCCCCGCTCCATCGTCCGCCCGCATCCGCGCCAAACGCTGGGTCGAATATCCAGCCGCGCCGGCTGCACACCTGACCCGCTTCTCCGATCTAGCGCCGTTGGTGGTGCAGGTCCTTTACAATCGCGGCATCACCGATCCGGCAGAAGTAGCGACTTTTCTGCAAACCGATCCGGCCACCACCACCGATCAGCTCTTCAAGATGAAAGGGCTGCGGCGCACCGTCGATCGTATCCATCAAGCGCTTCGCGCCCACGAGCCGATTGCAATCTACGGCGATTACGATGTCGATGGGGTGACATCCACCGCGCTGCTGGTGCAGACGTTAGCGGCCTTTGGCGCAGACGTGCGCCCTTACATTCCGCATCGCGTCGACGAAGGCTACGGCCTCAACCTGGACGCGCTGCAAGCGTTGAAGAACGACGGCGTGCGATTGGTGATCACGGTCGATTGCGGCGTGCGCTCGATCGACGAAGTGGCCTTTGCCAACTCGATCGGAATCGATCTGATCGTCAGCGATCATCACATGCCGACCGACGAATTGCCCGCGGCCTATGCGTTGATCAATCCCAAACAACCCGATTGTCCTTACCCCTACAAGGAACTGGCCGGAGTCGGCCTGGCCTTCAAAATCGCCCAGGCCTTGCTCAGTGTCGACAGCCGCCAAACGCAGCTGCGAGAAGACGACTTGCTCGATCTAGTCGCGCTGGGCACCGTAGCCGATCTGGTGCCGCTTCTGGGTGAGAATCGTGCGTTGGTCGCGCGCGGCCTGCATAGCCTCCGGGCGACCGGGCGTGTGGGCTTACGGGCTTTGATCAACATCAGCAAAACTAAAACCATCGACACGACCGCGATTGGTTTCGCGCTGGGCCCGCGGCTCAACGCCGCCGGGCGGCTCGATCACGCGCTCAATGCCTATCACCTTTTGATGACGAATGATCCCGCCGAAGCCGATCGGTTGGCGCTCGATCTGGACAGTCGCAACCGCGAACGGCAAGTCTTGACGAAGGAACTCTCCGACAAAGCCCGCGAGATCGTGCTCGCCCGCTCGAAGGATGCCGCCCTGATTTTCGCCGCCGATCCGGCTTTCAAAGCGGGCGTCGTCGGCCTCGTCGCCAGCCGCTTGACCGACGAGTTTTATCGGCCAGCTGTCGTGATTGAAATGGGCGAAAAAGAAAGCCGCGGCTCGTGCCGCAGCATCCCCGAATTTCACATCACCCGCGCCCTCGATGAATGCCGTGAGTTGTTCGTGCGGCACGGCGGACACGCCGCCGCCGCCGGCTTTACGATCGAAACTTCCAGGCTGCCCGAGTTGGAAACGCGTCTGTTCGAAATTGCCGAACGCGAACTGGGTGATCAAGAGTTGATACCGACGCTCTCCGTCGACGCCACCGTGCAGTTGAAAGACCTGAGCGCCGCTGTCTTTGCCGCGCTGCAAAAGCTTCAGCCGCACGGCTACGCCAATCCCACGCCGATGTTCGTTTCGCGCAATCTCAGCGTGGTCGACGCGCGGACCGTCGGCGCAGATAACAGCCACTTGAAACTCAAAGTCAGCGACGGCCGAACACAATGGGACGCCATCGCCTTTCGCTTCGGCGCGTATGCCGCCCGGCTCCAACGTGGTGACAAAATTAACCTGGCCTACACCTTCGAAGAAAACGAGTGGAATGGCGAGAAGCGCTTTCAGTTGAATGTGAAAGACATCAAACGTGCGGCGTAAAAACGTAGTGCGTATTGCGTAATCCGTAATGCGTATTCCGTTAGCCGCGCAATACCCAATACGCACTACGCAATACGCATTACTCATTCCGCATTTTGAATTGAGGATGAAGCCTTGAAAATACTCGTCACCGGCGCTGCCGGATTCATCGGAAGTCACGTTGCCCAAAAGTTGCTCGCGCGCGGTGATGAAGTGGTCGCACTCGACAACTTCGCACCGAACTACAGCCGCGCCCGCAAAGAAGCCAACCTGGCCGAGTACGCGGATCACGCGCGCTGCGAATTCGTCGAGGCGGATGTCCGCAACGCCGATCACATCCGCGATCTTTTCCTGTATTACAAATTCGATCGCGTGGCGCACCTGGCGGCGATGGGCAATGTCCGCTACTCGATCGAACACGCGCCCGAGTATGCGGCCGTCAACATCATCGGCACCGTCAATCTGCTTGAAGCCGCGCGTTTGAGCGGCACGCGTTACTTTGTTTACGCCTCGACTTCTTCAGTCTACGGCAGCACTGACGTGATCCCATTTATCGAAACCGCATCCGCTGTTCGGCCACTGGCGCCCTACCCGGCGACGAAGATCGCCTGTGAAGTCATGGCCTATTCCTATCACGTTGCCTTCGATCTCAAGTGTACTGGGCTGCGCTTCTTTAACGTCTACGGCCCACGTGGCCGGCCCGACATGATGCCGTTTGTCTTCACTGACAAAATCTCAGCCAACCAGCCGATCCGCGTTTTCGCCGAAGGCCGCCCGGAGCGCGACTGGACTTACATCGACGACATCGTCAGTGGTGTCATCGCTGCGCTCGACGCCGGCTGTGATTACGAAATCTTCAATCTGGGGCGCGGCCAGCCGATCGTGCTGTCGCGTTTCATCGAGATCATCGAGGGCCTCGTCGGCCGCAAAGCCATCATCGAACACGCGCCGCTGCCGCCGACCGAGCCGATGATCACGTATGCCAATGTCGACAAGGCCGCGCGTTTGCTCGACTATCGACCGCAGACATCGATTGAAGAAGGATTGGCCAAGTTTTACGCGTGGTATCAGCGTGTCAACGAATAGACAGCGAATATACGGCTGGCAGTTGGGGCTTTTAGTTGCCGCAGTGATCATTGGCATCTTTGCCTCTTGCCTCTTGCCCCTCGTCCCGCGCTCCGTACTACTCGCTCAATCCTCACCCGATCCGCGCTTCGGCGCGGTCGAAGCCTTCCGCGATCCAAATGCCGCACGCGATTTGAATCTGGGCTGGGAGCGCATCATCTTTTATTGGGCCGAGCTTCAACGCAACGGGCCGAACGATGCCTGGAATATTTTTCACGTCGAAGACGGTTGGCTCAACGACGCCGCTTTGAATGGACGCCAGGTCGTGGGCTTGATCGAAAACACACCCGCCTGGGCCACGGATGGCATGCCCGGCAGCGGTGTGCCACGCGGCCTATATCTGCCCATCGATGATCCCGATAATTTGTGGGCAAGTTTCATTCGGACACTCGTCAAGCGCTATGCCGGGCGAGTCGACCATTGGATCATCTGGAATGAGCCGGACATCGAGCCGCCGGCGGATGGCGTACAGTTCGATGGCAGCGTGGCCGATTACTATCAGTTGGTCAAAGTCGCCTATCTCGTCGCCAGGCAAGAAAACCCCAGGGCCGTCATTCACCTGGCCGGGTTGACTTACTATCACGATCTCATTTACAAACGCGCCTCATATTTGCAGCGCTATCTCGACGAAGCGCACCAGGATTCATCCGCGGCCGCCCGGCACGCCTACTTCGATGTGGCGACTTTGCACCTCTATTTCACCTCCGATTCGGTGTACGACATCACGCGCGCGATCGCCGATCGCCTGCGCGCTAATGGTCTCAACCAGCCGATCTGGATCGACGAGACCAACGCCGCGCCGTCGTTCGATCCGCTCAACCCGTGGTCGAACCCTACGCGCAGTGTCACGCTCGATCAGCAAGCGGCTTTCATCGTTCATGCGTTTGCGCTGGGACTCGCGGCGGGAGCAGAACGGATCGGTGTTTACAAATTGATGGACTTTCCCGCGTACGCACCGGGCTTTCCGGCCTACGGCCTGATTCGCGCCGATCACTCGCAGCGACCGGCTTACGCCGCGTTGAAAATCGTGACAACTTATCTGCGGGATACACGCGCGGCGCGAGTGAGCCGCAGCGGCTCACTCGATCTGGTCACGCTCGATCGCGGCCCGCAGACGACGCGCGTGGCATGGTCACGCGGCCCATCGACCACGACGCTGTCATTGCCCGCCTACGCCGGGACAGCGAAGTTGATTTCGTTGGACGGAAGCATTCATTCGATCGCGGCTGTGAATGGCAAGTACGCGCTCACGCTGCCGGCCGCACACTGCGACGATCCCAATTACGGCTGCGCGATTGGCGGCACACCCATCATTCTGGTCGAAGATGCCCCTGCCCGAATGGAGGCCGCGTCATCCATCGACGCAGCTACGGCCACGCCCGGGCCGTCGAGCACAGGCGCGAGCAGCACACCCTCAAACATCGATCTACCGATCGGCGCAATCGTGATTGGGCTGGGAATCGAACTCGTGTTAGTCATCGTGGTATTGCGGCTCAGAACTCCGCGCCATGTTTCAGGACGAAAATAAAGTGTTCAAACGCATTCCCTTAACTCTCCGCGTCTTCCTGTTAGCCTTGATCACTTACGGCCTCAGTTCGCAAGTTAGCACCCATCCGACTTCGATCGCGCCGCACTACGTGTATCTGGCGCAGTCGCTGCTGCACGGTCACGTCGATCTGATTCAACTGCCGCCGACTACTTACGATCTGCTGCAATACAACGGTCAGTGGTTTGTGGCCGGCTCGCCGATGCCATCGATTTTGATGCTGCCCTTTGTGGCGATCTTTGGCGTGAACTTCAGCGACGTGTTATTCAGCGTCGTCCTCGGCGCAATGAATGTCGCGCTGGTATATGCATTACTAGGCTTTTTCAAAAACCACGGAGACACGGAGGTCACAGAGATTCATCAATCGCCCAGTGTTCTCCGCACTTCCGTGGTTATATCCGAACCGACCCGGCGCTGGCTCACTCTGCTCTTCGCCCTCGGTACACCCCACTGGTACCTGGCATCGCTGGGATCATACTGGTTCACCGCACACATCGTCGCGACGTTCTTTGCCTTGCTCGCCGTGCGCCAAGCATTGACCGGGCAACGCTGGTTCTTAAGCGGCCTGTGGCTTGCCTGTGCGGGTTTCGCGCGTCCAACGACATTGGCACTGACTCTGTTCTTTTTCATCCTCATCTTTGACGCAGTACGGAACACGCAATACGCAACACGCAGTACGAGGCACATACTCCGCAGGACACTTACCTTTGCAGCCGCCATCATCATCGGACTCGGCGCTCATGCAGTTTACAACTACGCCCGCTTTCATTCGTTCAGTGATTTCGGTTACAATTACGTGGCAGGTGCGCAAAATATCACCTCGGTCTATGCGCGCTACGGCGGCTTCAATCCGCGTTTCCTGCCCTGCAATCTATCGATCGCGTTGATCACCCCACCCGAAGTGAACGGTCAAGTGCCCGCCTACGTCACTGATGCATGCAGCTATTTACTGGAAGGAGTCAAGCTCTCAGACACGTCCGCGCCGATTGTGCCTAACCCGCTGGGCATGAGCCTCTTCCTCACGACACCGGCGCTGCTATTGATCTTCGCCGCGCGCAGACGCGAGCCGATCGTCATTGCCGCGTGGATCGGCTTGCTGGCGACGCTGATTCCGTTGTGGCTGTATCACAACACCGGCTCGCTGCAATTTGGCTATCGTTACATCTTCGACGCCGCGCCGATGTGGATTATTCTATTAGCCTGCGGGATCGGAGAAAAAATGACGTGGCCGAAGCGCGGCTTGATCCTCGCCTCGATTGCCATCAACCTGTGGGGATTTTTGTGGATGTTTGAGAAGTTTGTGGGAACGCAGTGGGGGCCTTAGAAAAGTCGGGGAATTGTTTACCGAGGTGTCATGCTGAGCATCTTTTTGCGAAGCATCTCTACCACGATTGGCACTCGATGCTGACTGGCGTAGAGATTCTGCCCATGTCCTGAGCGCATTGTGCTCAGGTGGGCCGCCAGGCGTCGTCGCACACAACGCTCCTCAGGATGACATTCCAGGAAACGCGGTAAACAAATACGCGTGGTCAATTGGGTGGTCAGCCAGTTAGCTGACCAGTTGACCAATTACTAATCCCCAATTACTCAGTTGACCACCTTCGGCCAATCCCCAATTACCCAGGTAACCAATTGACCAATCCCCAGCCTCAGTATACAATCACACGCGACCTCTATCAAGGAGATTCTAGCATGTCCAAAACTGAATCCGTTAAACTGGCGATTATCGGCGGCAGCGGCCTGTATGATTTGGAAACGTTGACAGACGTACAGGAATATAGCATCAAAACGCCGTTTGGCGATCCGAGCGATGCCATCATCGTCGGAACGTTGTCTGATCAGCGGGTGGCGTTTCTGCCAAGGCATGGACGTGGTCATCGTATCACGCCCACCGAAGTCAATGCGCGCGCCAACATCTGGGCATTGAAATCGATGGGCGTCGAGCGCATTCTATCGGTCACGGCCTGCGGCAGCCTGCGCGAAGAGTTCGCGCCGCGCCACATCGTCATTCCAAATCAACTCTTCGATCGCACGCGCGGCCGAAACCTCACGTTCTTTGGCAATGGCCTGGTCGCGCACATCGGACTGGCCGAGCCGTTCTGCAACGAGTTCAGCAAACTCGTATATGAAGCGGTCGAGCAAACGGGCGCGACCGTACACTGGGGCGCGACCTTTGTCACGATCGAAGGGCCGCGCTTCAGCACCAAAGCCGAAAGTAAAATCTTCCGCCAGTGGGGCCTCGACATCATCGGCATGACGGCGATCCCGGAAGCCAACCTCGCGCGCGAAGCCGAGATTTGCTATGCCTGCATGGCGCACGTCACCGACTACGACGTGTGGCATGAAGAAATGGTCAGCGTCAAGATCGTCGTCGAACGACTGCTCGCCAACGTCGAAGTCAGCAAGCAAGCGATTAACAACCTCGTGCCGAAGCTGCCATCCACCGAGCGAATGTGTGAATGCGCTTCGGCTCTGCAAAACGCCATCATCACCAATCCGGCCGTCATCCCCAATAAAGTCAAGCGCGACCTGGCGCCCATCATCGGCAAGTATGTCGGTGCGCCTTCTTCCAAGTCGAA
>JADGQE010000141.1 GCA_017882055.1 Thermoflexales bacterium | reverse complement strand
CTGCGTGAGTTGAGCATCAGTTTTGACGGTTGGCATCGTGGTGGGTGGCACACGCAAGAGTGAGCACAAGAAGCCACGTCGCACTTGATGTTGACACCAAAGTCTAACTTGTACCTACCCGTTTATGAATGGCTGCAAGGGGTTTCAGCCTTGTTGTGACGCCTGATCTGTTGGCGAAGATGGGGCTGAAGCCCAGAGGCGGGAAGCGCTAACGCGTCATCGTGCGAGGGGTGATGGGCTGCCCCTCTCACAATTTTTCGGCGTTGACGCGGGCGGGCAGTGGGTCTATACTATGTGGCAGTTGTCCAGTCCCCAGCGTTCCAACGTGTCAGCTCCGAAGAAGCAAGGATGAGGGATGCTCCGCACCGCAATGCCACGCGTGATTTGACGTGTGTGCGGCGGTTAGGCACGGCAAAGAGCAAATTGGGAGGTACCGAAAGATGGAAGCATTACAGGTGCAGCAAGTCTTGGCAAGGGATGGAGAAGTCCGGATCACGGGCTTGCCCTACAAGAAAGGCCAGATCGTCGAGATCATCGTGTTCCTCCAACCCGCGGCACCTTCGCCGCGCGCTCGTTTGACCGTCGGGCATTTACGCCGGTCGGGGGTTATCGGCTTATGGCAGAATCGTGATGATCTCGGCGACAGTTCTGTCTATGCGCGCCAGCTACGAGAGCAGTCTCAACAGCGCGGAGACGTCCACTTATGATTTTGCTCGATAGCGACGTGCTGATAGACCTGCTGCGCAAGCATCCCCCGGCGGTAGGCTGGTTCGATGCCTTGCACGAGGACGAAGAGTTGGCCGTGCCAGGCTATGTCGTGATGGAGTTGATTCAAGGGTGCCGCAACAAGGCCGAACAAGATAAAGTGCAACGCGAGTTGGCGGCGTATGGGGTAGTCTGGCCCTCCGCCACGGACTGCGACCAGGCATTGGAAGTCTTTGCGGCGTATCGCTTGAGCCATACTGCCGGGGTATTGGACGTATTGATAGGCCAAACCGCTGTTGCTTTGGGCGTGCCGCTGCACACTTTCAACCAGAGACACTATAGTTTCATCCCGGGGGTGCAAACCATCCAGCCCTACATCAAGAGCGGCTGACTGAATTGGTCGAGACGGACACACGCTCTTTGAGGCCGCCGGGGGCGCGCGCATCACCGTCTTTGGCGAGCGATCCCAGTTGAAAGATCGGCCTGACCTGTTGGGGAAGATGGGGCTGAAGCCCAGGGGCGGCAAGCGCTAACGAGTAGATCGTGCGAGGGGTGATGGTCTGCCGACCAGGCCGCGCCGTCCATCTCAAAAGGAATCCAGCAAGAAGAAGCCCACGCCCAAGCCTGATTGATGTTTTGACGAAAGTCTAACTCGTGCCTGCCCGTTTATGAATGTAAAGAAGGTACTCAGCCTTGTCGTGACACCTGATCTGTGGTATTCTCAGCACATCCAACACGAAAGACCTCGCTCGTGTATCAGCGGGGTCTTTTCTATAAGCACAACCGGAGAGGAACATTAAGCATGGAAGATTTGATTAGAACCGTGGGCTATATCGGCCTGTTTGCCATTATCTTTGCCGAATCAGGCTTATTCTTTGGGTTCTTTCTGCCCGGCGATAGTTTACTACTCACCGCCGGGTTGCTCGCCTGGAAGGTCGATGCGACGACGGGCCAGCCCTTTATGAACCTGTGGCTCTTGCTGCTCGTCCTGCCGGTCATGGCCATCCTGGGCGACAACGTCGGCTACTGGTTCGGCAAGAAGGCCGGGCCGCGCATCTTCAATCGCGAGAACTCGCGTTTCTTCAAGCGCAAAAATCTGCTGGCCGCCAAAGCCTTCTACGATAAGCACGGCGGCAAGACCATCGTCATCGCCCGCTTCATGCCCTTCATCCGCACCTTTGCGCCCATCGTGGCCGGCGGTGTCGAGATGCAATATCGCACCTTCTTCATCTGGAATTTCTTCGGTGGACTGCTGTGGTCAGTCGGCATGACGCTGGTGGGCTTCGGCATCGGCACCTTCTTCGGCGCGAGAGTTGATCCCGATACGCTTGATAAGTATTTCTTGCTCTTGATTGTGGCCATCATCTTCATCTCGGCCCTGCCGACGATGATTCACCTCTGGAAAGAAAATCGGGTGGAGATCATGCGCCGCCTTCGACGCCAACCGGCGGCTACGCCCACAGAAGAATAGATCGAACGCAATTTCTTAACCACTAAGACACAAAGACACTAAGATCCTTGAGTAAGGCGTCGCCACATCCATAAAAACTTGGTGCCGTAGTGTCTTCGTGGTAAAGACTAAACGACCAAACAGAAACCGGGCCTCAACAAGAGACCCAGTTTTTCATTTCAGCCTTTCACCGCTTGACGTTGCTGCCGATCGAGTAAGAACTCCATGTAAGCCAAAGCGGATTCCTTATCGACCGCATCTAACGCTTGATACAACGTCACCAACTTCGATAGATCCGAATTAGGTTCGAACTCCCAATCGGGCGAAATGCCCGTGACCTCGCGAAGTAGATCAAGCGTCGTCGTGCCGAACAGCCGCGCCAGCGCATCGAGCTCCTCAATCGACGGGCTGGTTTTGCCCGTTTCGAGACTCGAGATGTAACTGGAACTGCGATCCAGACGAGCCCGCTCCACTACTTCTTGCTGTGTCCAGCCATGTCGATCGCGCTGGCGTTTAAGCAGCACCCCTAATGTCGGCATAACCTTAACTCCTTAGCCAATCGCTTCGGCCCTGAAGTCGCCGGCCTCTTCTTGCCCCTCGACGACGCGCCGCAGCGTATCGGGCGAGACCAGCTTAGCGGTGTACAGAATTCCATCCAGGTGATCGATCTCGTGCTGGAAAATACGCGCCAGCCAACCTTCCACCTTGATGGTGATCTTGTGCCCTTCGCGATTCAGACCTTTCACAGTGATGGCTTCATACCGGGAGACATCACCGAGCCAACCCGGAACACTCAAACAGCCCTCGGTACCGACAACCGTTTCTTCAGACGCCCACGCGATTTCCGGATTGAGCACCACATACAATTTCTTCTTGATCGGCTCAGCGGTCTCAGCCGGTTCGTCAGGCTCTTCGCCATACTCGACGACGATCAAGCGTTCATTGGCGGCCACTTGCGGCGCGGCGAGGCCCACACCCGGCGCGTCACGCATCGTCTCGATCAGGTCTTCGATCAATTTGCGAATTTCCGGGGTCACTTTGACGATCTTCCTGGCCTTGCGACGCAAGGCCGGATGATCGCCGACTACAATTTCACGGACTGTCATTCTCTGTTTGCTCCTCCGGCGAACTTAGCGGTGCGGCGGGCGGGGCGGGCGCCGGCCCCGATTTTTGGATTTGATCATAAACAGCAAACCAGTCACTTAGCTCCGTGCGCCGGCCGCGCGCTTCATTCTCGGCCTGCATACGCGCAAAATTGGCCATCCGCCTGGTGACCTCGGCTTGAGCGGCCGCGGGATTCTTGATGAACTTGAATTCAATGGCCGCGCCCGGCACACGAATCGTCAAGTCGCCGTAACCCAAACTGCGCGCCATCGGCGTAGGGATCTTGATCTCGGTCGTTTGGATTCTGGACAGGTTGGCCTCGCGGCGCTTTTCGCTCAACAAGAATGGAACGCGCTCGATATCGATCACACGCGTCGAGGTAATGATATATAGATCGTTTCGCCAGTCTTCAAAAAGCCACAGCCACCATACAAAGAAACCCAGAAACAAAACCAGCCAGATCCACCAGAGGCTGCCCGACAGCCCGCCAAACGGGAACCAGCTATTCCACCAGTTCCACGTGGCCCAGGCCACAACGATCATTCCCAGGAATGGCCAGATCGAGGTCTGCCACAACACGATCCAATGCTTGCGCCAGATGAGGGTGTCGCCTTGTTTTTCTTCCAGCCGGGGGAAGAAGTAACGGATCGCGCCCGTAAAAAGCGCAAAGGGCGAAGGGGTTGGCGCAGGTGCCTTCGGCGTCTCAGCCGGCGGGGGAGCCTCCCCCGCCGTGATGCGCTGCTTGAGTTCATCCCGAATCGCGTTTCGTTCGGACGCCCGTGCCCGCGCCTTGACTCGCTCGATTTCACGCTGGATCAGGTTCTTGACTTCAGCCGGGTGTGGAATATCCGGCATCGCCACAAAGCCGCTGAAGGTCTCAACCCGCAAGTCCCCAAAGTCAAGAAGGTGGGCCAGAATACTATTACGCGCAAATTGAATTTCGGACACGGCCGTCAGCGGCGCCTCTTCGCGCTTGGTTCGAATAAAGGGAATCTCATCGACATGCACCAGCCGTTTATTAGTCACGACGTAATAATCGTCTCGCCAGTCAAGAATGAGGTAAAAGGTAAAGCCCAGCAGTCCGAGACCGGCCAATACGCCAATCACAATTCCCACTACCGTGGACAGGCCTACCACCGAAACCACAATAATTGCAACGGCCATCAACGCGACCGGGATCAACATCGATCGGATCACGGACCAGCTATGCTGACGCACAAAGATCACCACAGATTCGTCCTCAGCCTGCCAGCCAAAATGAGGCGCATTGATCTTGCGCGCGTTTTCCTCGTTGGGCGTTAAACGCACCCTCAAACCGGGCGTGCTGTCGCACACGGCTTTGAAAGTCGTCCGCTCAAACGTAATAACCGTTGTCTCTGTGACGGCCCGGACCGTTACATCATGCGGTTCCCCTAACAGCAAAGCAGACTCACCCAGCCAGGCGCCCACGCCCCTCGTCCCGGCCTCTTGCGGCGCGCCCTGGGGATCGATGTGAACGAGGTTGACTTCGCCTTTGAAGATGATATAGAGCGTGTTGTCGGCTTCGCCTTGATGGTATAACACGGCACCGGCAGGATAAACTTCCGTTTCAGCGATCGGCATCAGAGCACGCAAGTCCGACGTTCGCAATTCTGCAAACAATGGCACCTTGCCCAAAAATTCGACCAGCGCCTCAACTTCGTCGATGGTCAATTGTCGATCGGTCATGATACTGCCTGCCTCCAGCGCAGATTGTATCATAAGTGCCGTATGACCAAAAGCTAAAAGACACGTTCCGCCGCAGCAAATTATCAATCAATGTTTTTAGAGTTTTTGACCAAGTTGAATAGAGCGTCTATCTTTTGTTGATATAGATACTTATAATATAGTAGTAGTAGTAGAGGCTGTGGATTTGTGGAGTGTTTCTGCTTGCCCCCAGATATTGGGTAAAAGAAGAGCGAATGTCTCATAGATGGTGTTTTCTCGAAGAGTTGGCGGCGTTGGATTGTGGGGCGAGTGTGAACAGAATCATGGCTAAATGTGGTAAACCATAATCGGAATCCGACGGTATCCATATCTAGCCATTCGCGTTTTGAAATTTCCCATATATGGAATAGAAAAACAAACATTATGTACCGTTGCCGCAGGTTATCCCCAAAACGGGTGCTTTATCCACAGTTCTAGGTCACTTTTCCACAGAGGGCTTGTACTAAATATTGGCCCGCCTGGAGGTTTGACCCCCATATATAGCCAATACCTCGGACTTCTAGTTTGAGTTATCCACAAATGTTTGCCTTTGTCCACACCACCGATCCCACTATTTAACAAGTTGGATCGCTCAAAACTCGGTGAAACAGAACGAGAGGGCCGCAGAAAGTTTTCTGTGCCCTCTCGTTCTCGCGGTCATTTTTGTGGAAGGACAGCACGCGTTTTGAGCCAACCCGGCTGAGTCAGCACTGAATATCAGGCCGACTGCCGGACCCCATTTCGATTGTAGAGCCGCTCGCGAATCGCCAGGACTTCGCGCCGCACGAGGTCTTCTTTCTCGATGGCCTGCGTGATCTTTTCGACGCCGTACATCACCGTGGTGTGATCGCGCCCGCCCAGCGATTCACCAATCAGCGGCAACGTCATCTGCATTTCTTCGCGGGCGAGATACATCGCTATCTGGCGCGGGTACACCAGTTCCTTGTTCCGCCCTCGACCGAGCAGATCGTCCCGCGAAATATTGAAAAAGGCAGCGACGGTCGAGATGATTTCATTGAGGGTCAGGTTCGAAGGGCGCGACAACAAATCGGCTAAGGCGGCTGACGCGATCTCAGGCGTCAAGGAGTTGCCGGTCATATGCGCATACGCAATCACCCGATTGAGTGCGCCTTCCAGTTCACGAATATTGCTTTGGACCTGACGCGCGATCAGATCGATCACGGCATCGGGCACCGGCGCTTGCTGGTGCTCGGCTTTGTCGCGCAGGATGGCCGTTCGAGTTTCAAGATCGGGCGGCTGAATGTCGGCGATCAGGCCCCATTCGAACCGGCTGCGCAAGCGCTCTTCCAACGTAACCAGCGACTTGGGTGGGCGATCGCTCGTCATGACAATTTGCTTGCCGTTGCCGTGCAGGGTGTTGAAGGTATGGAAAAACTCTTCCTGCGTCGATTCCTTGCCGGCGATGAATTGAATATCATCGACGAGCAGCACATCGATGGTCCGATACTTGTCACGGAAGGCGGCCTGGTTCTGCGCGCGGATGGCGTTGATCATGTCGTTGGTAAATTCTTCCGACGACACGTACAACACTTGCAGTCCTTGAGCCGCGCTAACGTGACCGATGGCGTGCAGCAGATGGGTCTTGCCCAGCCCGACGCCGCCATACAGGAACAACGGGTTATACTGCGAGGCCGGCTTCTCGGCAACCGCCAGGCAGGCGGCGTGCGCTAATCGATTGCTGGGACCGACGACGAACGTTTCGAAAATATAACGCGGATTCAAGCCGCTGTTGGTTCGCCCGCGGATGCTTGTTTCAGCGGCAGGCTCCGGGCGAACTTGATCCAGTCCGTTGAGCAACGGCGCCGGCTCGACAGGCTCTTCTTTATTCCACACGATGAATCTCACTTCCACGCTGCGACCGGCGATACCGGTCAGAATTCGCTTGACCGTCGACAACAGTTTGGTCTGCAGCCAGTCCTGTGCGTAAGCGTTCGGTACAGCGATGACAAACGATCCATCCTCATGCGACAGAACCGAAGTCGGCTTGACCCATGTGTCGAAGGTGGCCCTGGGCATCTGCAATTGTAACTCGCCCAGAGCGGCTTGCCAGATTTGATCGGCTTGCATAAGTGCGCTCCCCCAGTATTGAATGCTGCTGTCACGGGGTGTCTGATGTTGCTGCCTCAGCCGGCGCGACACAGGCGAAAACATGAGGTGCTATTTCTTCGCCAACCGGTCTGAGTTGAAACTGAAGTGTATGTCAGGAGGTATCGATGATCATAGCTGCTGACACACTCGTTTGATCGACGGCTAAAAGGGCTGTCTCTTTGAGACAGACATTGTTATAGAAAACAAACGGTCGGTAAGGAATGTGACTTCCGCCGACTCGTGAAAGACATTCTATCAAAAACCGATCGATTTGGCAATAGGCTAACCTTAAAAGAAATGAAGATTTAAGGATCGGTGGTTGGCGGGATCGTGATCCGCAGGTCTTTGATCTTTCCACACCTCATGGTATGATTCTCCCCGCGTGCGAAGGCTTTTCCACAACTGTCCACTGCTTATCCACAAAACAATCCACACTGTGTGAGGAGAAAGACTTGAAGAACTTATTGATTACAGGGGGCGCCGGTTTCATCGGTTCCAATTACGTCCGGTATGTTCTGCAGAACCATTCCGATTTACACGTCACCGTGTTTGATAAACTCACTTACGCAGGTAACCTCGATAACCTGCGCGACGTTGCCGAACAATTCCAGTTGCGTTACAAATTTGTAAAAGGCGATATCTGTGATGCAGCGGCAGTTGAAGCAGCGCTGCGCGATCGGTCGATCGATACCATCGTCAACTTTGCGGCAGAGTCGCACGTCGATCGATCGCTGCTGACGCCCGATGCCTTCATCAAGACCGATGTGAATGGCACGCACGTCTTGTTGGAAGCGGCGAAGAATTTTCAGATCGAACGTTATCATCAGGTCTCAACGGATGAAGTGTATGGCGACGTGCCGGTGGGTTCGTCGAAAGAAATCGATCCGCTCGCGCCGCGCAGCCCGTATTCGGCCAGCAAGGCCGGCGGCGATTTGCTGGTCCAGGCCTATCACGTTTCGTTCGGCGTGCCGACGACGATCACGCGCGGCTCGAATACGTATGGGCCCTATCAATATCCCGAGAAATTGCTGCCGTTGTTCATGACGAATGCGATCGATGATCAATGGCTGCCGGTCTATGGCGATGGCCTGCAAGTGCGCGATTGGTTGTACGTGCTGGATCATTGTGCCGGGATCGATCTGGTGCTGCAGCGCGGCACGCCTGGCGAAGTGTACAACCTCGGCGGCGAGAATGAGCAGCACAACATCGACGTGATTCGCATGCTGCTGAAGATGATGCACAAGCCGGAATCCTTGCTGCGCCGCGTGACCGATCGGCCGGGCCATGATCGCCGTTACTCGCTCGACGTGTCGAAACTGCACACGCTCGGCTTTGAGCAAAGCGCCACGTTCGAGCAAGAACTTGCGGCCACGGTGAAGTGGTATACGAAGAATGAATGGTGGTGGCGCAAGATCAAGAGCGGCGAGTATCTGGAATACTACAAGGCGCAGTATGAAAAGAGATTGGCGGAAAGCACGGCGGTGCAATGATCAATGTTCAATGATCAATCCCACTCCGCTTCGCTGCGGGGACTGCGTGACAAAGGCCCTGTCAAGATCATAGACTTCGATAGGGCTTTTTGTTTACGCACTACGCAATACGTTTCATTTCAGCATCGGTATCTTGATTCCATTCTTCTTCGCAAACTCAATCGCCTCAGGATAACCCGCGTCTGCATGTCGAACGACGCCCATGCCGGGATCGGCCGTGAGCACACGCTCCAATCGCCTGGCCGCTTCCGGTGTGCCATCGGCCACGATGACTTGCCCGGCATGTTGACTGTAGCCGATGCCTACGCCGCCGCCATGATGGAAGCTCACCCACGTCGCACCGCCGACCGCATTGATCAATGCATTCAGAATCGGCCAATCGCTGATGGCGTCTGAGCCATCGCGCATACCTTCGGTTTCGCGGCGCGGCGAGGCGACGGAGCCTGAATCCAGATGATCGCGCCCGATGACGATCGGCGCAGAGACTTCACCGGTGGCGACGAGTTCGTTGAATTTCAATCCGGCCTTCGCTCGTTCGCCGTAACCGAGCCAGCAGATGCGCGC
>JADGQE010000140.1 GCA_017882055.1 Thermoflexales bacterium | reverse complement strand
TGAGTTGGGGCTGGATTGCCAGTATCTGGCTGGCACATCTGCTTACCGAGAGCAACCACCGCAAGCAGCCGGTGCAAGCATGGGTCAAACAAGCCCACGCGACCATTGAAAGGATTACCGGGCAGACCGTCCGCGATTTGGACTTCACCGATGATCGCCTGACGCTTTTGCTGCGCCGCTTGAGCCAACCGGATATCTGGCAAGCGATTGAGAAAGAACTGAGTCAGAATATCATCCGGGTCTATGACTTGAAAGCCAAACAGATACGTTTGGACGCCACCACGGTTTCAGGCTACCATGAAGGTGGCGAAGAGAGCCTGTTTCAATATGGGTACAGCAAAGACGACCCAACCTTGCGGCAAGTCAAGGTGATGGTAGCCGCGCTGGACCCCTTTGGATTGCCCTTGATGAGCCAAGTGGTGGCGGGCGACGTTGCGGATGACAATTTGTATCGGCCCGCCGTGGATCGCGTACTACAAATCATTGACGGAATAGGGCGGCTGTTTGTCGGCGACAGTAAAATGAGTGCTCTGGCAACCCGGGCGCATATTCATCACTTACGCCAGCACTATTTGTGTCCGTTGGCGCAGACTGGCGATACCGCCCAAGAGATGGAAGCGTGGGTCGCAGCCGCCCATAACGGCAATCGGCCGTTAGAGCCCATCTACATTAAGAATGAGAAGGGCAACCGCGTCTTGCTGGCTGAAGGATACGTCTTTGAACGTACTCTCCAAGCCGAAATCGCGCCACTACCCGGCTCAGCGCATGAACAAACCATCGAATGGACTGAACAGGTCTTCGTCGCCCGTTCGGAAAGTTATCGGCAGAGTCAACTCAACGGCTTGGAAGGACGACTGCAGCGGGCAACTACAAAACTATGGGCGCTCACGCCGCCGCCCGCGCGCGGCAAACGCCAGTTTCAAGCGGAAGCCGAGTTGATCAACGCGGCCACGGCCATCCTCAAAGCGCATAACGTTGAAGAGTTTCTGGCTTACACCTTTGAACGCCAGGAAAAGCGCGAAACCAAGTATATCGGGCGCGGGCGCGGTAACCCGAACCGCCAACTGCCCCAATAACAAGTATTCCGATTTGACTGAGGTGACTCTAGTCCCAAATCCGAATGCAGGCTACGCCTTTGATCAATGGACGGGGGATGCTGCGGGCAATGCTAACCCGCTCAGTGTGGTCATCCAATCCGACAAGCAAATTATCGCTAAATTTGCGACATTCACACCTACGCCTACATCGACGCCGACGCCAACGCCGACATCGACACCGACAGCCACTCCCAATACCACGCCCACAGCATGCCCTGGTTGCACAGCTACACCCACTTCAACAGCGACGCCAAGCCCCACGCCTACATCTTCTCCAACAGCCACGCCGACGGTTACACCGTTTCCAACGCAGTCATCATCTTTGAGCTGCTCGTTTAACACTTTTCCGTGGGGACATGACCAAGGCGTAAAATGTGGTATCGATCTGATTCGAAAGGCTTTACAGGATAACAAAATCATCGTCGGCAACATTCCAAACGATCCGCCCGTCCCGGCCATGCTCTTGTCGAGCGCTCCATTCGGCATTCTGCCCAATGGTGTATCACAACTGATTTTTGTTCCAGCTACACACAGTGGCAACAGCTTGTCTGCCTCACTCGTCGTCTCGCACACCGTCCTGTCCGGCACATTGTACGCCGAATGGAACACCAATTCCTGGGTCGGCGCGCAGTTCACGTCACTCACCGCACCGCAGGCGCAAGTCTATGATGAGAATAACACTCTCATCGCTACGGGCGCAGTGCAGGCGCGGCCTGTGTTTAGCACAGCGGTCGCGTTGGCGTTGGGCAATTCGCTCACGTACGATATTCAGGGCAATGGCAGTGCCTCATTCTATGCGCCCGCCACGAATGGTCTCGGCGTCGGCGGCAACTGGTTGACGTACACCGCTCACCTGCAATCCAACGGCCAATATGGCATTGGTTTGCGGGATGCCATTGTCATAGTCAATGGGCAAGAGTATACAGGCACCCTCGTCCTGGTCACGACTGATCCGGTTACGTTCAGTGGCAGCGGCCAGCTCAGACCCGCCGCCTGGGCCCGCAATAGATAATCACTGACGGTCGCGGGCGAGATACCACAACTGTTGGCGATGGCTCGGTGGGAAAGTCCGCTCTCCCACTTGAGTCGCAGAATTTCTTGGATGTTGCGCATGGATAACCTTTCTTGGCACATGTCGGCCTCCTCTTTGGTATAGAGGACGATCATGCCCTAGAGTGGTGAGATTATCCAGCGCCGTTCGCTCGGTACCGGTGATCGGCATGGCCCGGATTCAGTGATCGGCATGGCCCGGATTACGCACCAAACAGCACCCTCGCGTGTTTCTGTTTCGCTACGGCCTGAATTTCCGGCCAAGTTTGGGTGCTCCAAGTTTGTTGGGCCGGGGCCACATCCGCCAAGTGGTCGGACACAAACCGGGCTTTCTGCCAGGAGAAGCCCAGCGTCTGCAAGAGTTCCGCCACGCAGCGCGGCGTGTACTCCGCCTTAAAGCGGGTCAGAATCAAATCTTGAATCAACCCGGTGTTCCACCCGCCCGCCTCATAACCGGCTTTTTCTGGACCCGCGTCGAGCAGGTCGGCTAACTCCTTTCGTTGCGTCTGGGTCAGTTTGGCGGGCCGACCCGGCGGGCGGCGATAGGCCAAGCTGTCGAGGCCTTTGAGAATGAACGCAGTGAGATAGTTGCGCAAGGTTTGCTCGCTCAACTGCAACTGGCCCGCCACAGCGCTGAGGGATTTGCCATCCACCACGGCCAGTAACGCATGAATGCGCTTGATGAGCCGAATCTGGCCCCGGTCATAGGCTGGTTGCAGGCGTTGATACACCGCCATGCGGAGTTTGGCAGTGAGGGTGAGACGACAATTCATGGCGCGACTCCTGAAGGATGGATGAAGAACGAGTCCAGCCATTTTACCCGAATTTTCCGCACCGGAGTCAAAGTCTTTTTCTGAACATCTATATAATCGAAGTGAAGTAACGTAAAATCAGTCAGGAACAACAGGGAGGCACGCGATGTTATCCGTGCGCACGCGCCAATTGCTTGATCAAGCCGTGGCCGTACTGCCGAGCAGCGAAGAGGAAATTGTCACGAAAGGCATTGCCGCCGAAACCTCGGAGCGCATTGTGACGCTGCGCCAGTCGACGCGACGCCTGCAGGATAAATACGACTCAGTGCAGCAACTGGAAAGCCGTCTGAAACAGGCCGGGGTTACGCCGGATGATCACATGCTCTACACCGAGTTACTGGAGTGGCGCGCGGCGAACCAGGAACTTAGCCAGCTGGTCAAGCTCCTGGAATCACTCTGATGGCGTGGCATCAGACGGTTATCCTCAAACTGCGCGCCAGCGGCCTGTTTCAGGAAGTGCGGGTGGTTGGCGCCAAAGTGCGGGCGTCGATCAGCGCGGCATCATTTGTCGATATCCATTTTGATCCGACACGGGCAGTTACTCGTACGCGCTGATCGATCTGACTTCGCTTTATCCGGGCGACAAGCGGGTGTTGGGCTGGGATGATTACGCGCACGAAGGGGTCGTTGAGTTGGAAAGACTGCCGACGTTCCCGCATCACTTTCAACGGCGCGACGCTGATGGCCGTTGGTCGTTTGAACCTTCTCCAATGCGGGGCCAGGTGGGTGTGGAGATCGACGTTGTGATTGCGGCTGTGCGCGAGTATCTTCAGCCCCACGGACACTAACGCCTCATTCAATCAAAACAACGCGGTGACCCGCCGGAAGGCTGGATCGCCGCGTGATATTTTTAAGCGCGATATATATGCGCCTGATGCCACTCGATCGCCTTGGGATGCGGCACACGTCCGTGTGACTTCGCGTTGAGGTTGGTGGATCGGTTGCCCGGCAAGGCGGGAACCGTGCATATCCAACTTGCGAATGTCCGCACGCCGGACGAGTGGACTGAGTACAACCGTGTAGTCAGAGGTGAGCGTGAAGAGACCTGCATCAAAGGCCCAATGATGAGCGCGGCAGAGCGTTAGGCCATTGCGTGGATCGTCTGTGCCATTCTTGTTTTTCGGCACAATGTGCGCGGCTTGCGCTTCGTGCAGGTTATCTACCACAAATTTCATGTCGCAAATCGCACAGGCAAAATCGCATTCTGTTAGCAAGACATCGCGAAACGCTTCATCGCGTTTTGGTAGCGAGGCCAAATAGGACACACGATCTTCCTGTACGAATGGGCGAAAGTCATTAGTGAGTTGTGCGTATAGCAACATTTCATAGCGCTTCGTTTCATCTGCCACTGCGGTGCTGACTTGCGTCAGTGCGGCTAAGTCCGCGCTTTCAACGACAAAGACATCGCGACTTGGATCGTAGTTCTCGATGATGCCAAGCCCCAACACCCTGTAAGTCGAGCCTTGTGTTTTGTCACTGACTTGCTGAATCACACCGAGCGGTCGGTGCTCGTCCATACAGCGCAACAAGGCACGATTATCTGATTGTTCAAGGCCACCTGAGCGCGGTGAGTAATCCATCATCCATCATCCATCTACCATCGGGCAAGATAAGCAGTTCGTCCTTTTTCTGATAACGCGATGTGGACATTACCCGAATACACAAAGCATAGTCTGACCATGCGGGTTTGAATATGCCGGTCACGAGATTGTGGAACCGTTCAACACCAAGAGACGGAACAAGACTGGCTGTCGTTTTGAAAAAAGCGGCAGGCATGATTTGCCCGGTATATCGGACAAACTCGGCAAGAATCTTGTTACGCTGCTCGATGGACATGGCATGACTTCAGTGTCCAATATACCATGACGGAAGTGTAAGTCAACTCGTCAATCCCGCTGCGGCCCGCGCAATAGCAACCCGCACACGCCTGCTTCGCAACGCAAACCTCCCCCGTCAAAGACAGGGGAGGCGTATCGCTTTCGGCAGTGTTACTCATTCGCGCGAAGTCACTTTGAGTTCCATGCTGGCTATCCTATACCTTTTGTCGGTCGCTCGTCAAACCCGCCTGCGGCCCGCGCAGTAGCAACCCACACACGCCTGCTTCGTAACGCGCAACCTCCCCTGCCGTTCAGTCGGGCGTGGAAGCCCGGCCCGCTAACTGCCTGACAACATTTGTGTGCACACTCAGATTGTTACCGCTTGCCAATCGCCCATCGATTGTCACGCAACCGTAACGGGATGGAAACCCGGCGACAGGCAGTTCCGTGTTATCCTAAACGTGGGCGATTCCCATGCCCCCCGGAGCGCGCATGAAATCCAAAAGCATTCTCATTGTCGATGATGAACCGAAAGTGGGCTTCTCTCTCAAGGAAAGCCTGGAGTCGCTGGGCCACGGCTACGCGGTGTCGCAGGTGCTTTCGGCCGAAGATGCGCTGCAGGCCATGCGCGAGGTGTCTTATGATCTGGTCGTGACCGATCTGCGGATGCCGGGCATGAACGGGCTTGAGCTGCTTGAACGGGTCAAGCACGACAGTCCTCTCACGCGCCTGATCTTGATCACCGCCTATGGTTCAGACGAAGTGGCCGCCGCCACGCGCAGCTTGCCAACGATTGGCTACTTCACCAAGCCGTTTCAGATTGAAGAGTTCCTGCAAGTGGTTGATCGGGCATTGAGCAACTCGAAGCGATCGATTCCATCGCCCCTGGCCTCTGACAAGTATTCCGATCGACTGGTGCAGCGACTGCGCGATCTGCGCTTCGAAGCCGGTGCGCAGTGCATCGTGCTGGCCGATACCGCCGGGCAGGTCTTGACTCAGATCGGGTCCGTCGAGGAATTGGAACCGGAAGTTCTGGCGGCGATGGTCAGCGGCGGCTCAGCCGCGTCGTTTGAAGTTGTGCAGAACCTGCGCGAAGAGCGTGGCTTCAATCTGGTGTACTACGAGGGCGTGCGCTTCGATATCTACTCGGCCAACGTCGATGCGGGCTTATTTATTGCCCTGGCGTTTGATCGGCGGCAGGGTTCCAGCCGGATTGGCATGGTGTGGCTGTATACCAAGCGCGCGATTCAAGAGATTCAGACCTGGGTGACGGGGACAGAGTAAAACTAAAAGAGACCCGGTTTCATTGTGAAACCGGGTCTCAGTAGATCAAAATTCCAAGCGGAGGTGGCGTCCGCACGGCTGTCAAAATTGGATCTACCGGGTCTCTGCTTTTTTACCCACCGATTTGTGACATCACCCGCTGAAGCGGAATGACACCCTCGGGCAGGCCGTGGCCCCACGGCTTGCGCCAGATCAAATTGCGGATCGATGCTTCCAATTCCACGTCACTCGCGCCGCGGCGCAGCGGTGTCAGCAAATCGCCTTCGTCGTCGCGTAGCAGACAGAGCCGCAGCTTGCCATCGGCCGTGAGGCGCGCGCGGCCGCACGACGCGCAGAATGGGTTGGTGATCGTGCTGATGAAGCCGATCGGAGCCAGCGCGCCCTTCAATCGAAACAGCCGCGCCTCGCCGTCCAGTCGCCCGTCGTCGATCAGTTCGAGCGGCCCCAATGCATGCTCGATGCGCTGGCGAATCTCTGCCTGTGAAACGACCGCGTCTTGCGCAAACTTCGCCACGTCCCCGAAGGGCATCATCTCGATGTAACGCACTTGCCAGGGATGCGTCAGCGTCAAGGCCGCCAGGCCGGCCACCTCTTCATCGTTGTAGCCCCGCGCCACGACGGCGTTGATTTTGATCGGCGTCAAGCCGTGCGCCTCAGCCGCGTTAATCCCGCTCATCACCTCGTCGAGTTTGCCCCAGCGCGTGATGCGCTGAAACTTGTCGGGATCGAGCGTATCGACGCTGACGTTGACGCGTTCCAGCCCGGCTTCTTTCAGCGGTTTCGCCAGCTGAGTGAGACGCGCGCCATTGGTCGTCAGCGAGACCCGGCTGATGCCGGCTGCCCGGATGCCGCGCACGATCGGAATGAGGTCGGGATGCACGGTCGGTTCGCCGCCGGTCAATCGAATCTTGTCGATGCCCAGCTGCGCGAAGAGGTTGACCAGCCGCAAAATTTCAGC
Source organism: Thermoflexales bacterium (assembly GCA_017882055.1). Taxonomy (GTDB): domain Bacteria; phylum Chloroflexota; class Anaerolineae; order Fen-1058; family Fen-1058; genus JADGQE01. The sequence goes on along the minus strand of JADGQE010000140.1, from coordinate 2,228 downwards.
CGTCGACATCAGCTCGGCACTGGGCTGAAAGACCATGTCTTCAGCCATGCAGTACACGCAGCGCATGTTGCATTTGTCGGTGAGCGAAATGCGGAGGTAATGAATGTCGCGTCCGAAGGAATCCAGGGGCATAGTGTCTATAGCCAGTAATGGGAAACAGGGTGCCGATGATCCGTTATCATCAGCGTTGGTCTTATTTAGTATAACGCTTTGATTGTAACATGTGCCCTGAGGGGTGTCAACGCGGCCTCGTAGTCCCGCGGGCGTGGCGCGACACATCAGTCGACCGCGAGGACGCGGTCGAAGAGCAAAGTAAAAACCGGCCCCAAAAGTGAAATGCACGCCGTAGTCCCTGGCTGATTTTTTACGATCGATTGACAGCCTTCCCGATCGCAGGTACAGTCTCAGTAGATCATAATTTGCTCCCGCTGCGCGCAACGTGTCAAATCCGCAGCGAGCATTCTGTGATCTACTGAGTCTATCCATGCCTGATGATTTCCGTATTCGCCCGGCCCGCGCTGCTGAGCAGTCGCTTATCCGCTCGATGATTCGGCACGAACACCTGGATCCCTTGAACGTTCACTGGCAGAATTTCATCGTTGCCGAGAATGCTCAAGGCATCCTCGGCATCGCGCAGATCAAGCCGTATCCGGGCGGCCGCGAATTAGGCTCGCTGGTGGTCGTGCCCGAACGTCGCCGCAGCGGAGTCGGCGCGGCGTTGATCCGTGCGCTGCTGGCGCGCGAAGCGGGGCCGCTGGTGCTGTTTTGTGTGTCCTTCCGCGAAGCGTACTACGCCAGGTTTGGATTCCAGCGTGTTGGAATGCGTGAACTTCCGGCTGCCTTTAAGTTCAAATACGCATTGAGCTGGTTCTTGACCCGATTTTTCAAACACAAGTTGATTGTGATGGCCCGGTCTATGAAGTAATGGTCCCCGTTGGGTGATGGCTGTTTGCCCCAAATACAAGAAGCGGCTATACTCGATTCTGTATTGGAGGTACGCATGGCAAAAGAAACCAGCACGACCAAACGTCTTTCCTTTCTCGACCGCTTCCTGACCCTGTGGATTTTCCTGGCGATGGCCGTCGGGGTGGGGATTGGTTTTTTGTTTCCTGAGGGAGTCAAAAGTTTCAACGCGGCGGTTTCGGTCGGGACGACCAACATTCCGATTGCGATCGGGTTGATCTTGATGATGTACCCGCCGTTTGCCAAAGTGAAGTACGAGGAATTGGGGGGTGTCTTCCGCAATAAAAAAGTGCTGACGCTCTCGCTGATTCAGAACTGGGTAATTGGTCCCGTGCTGATGTTTGCGCTCGCCATCATTTTCCTGCGCGACTACCCGGAATACATGGCGGGGCTGATTATGATCGGTCTGGCGCGCTGTATTGCCATGGTGATTGTGTGGAACGAACTGGCGCATGGCGATACCGAATACGCCGCCGGGCTGGTGGCGTTTAATAGCGTGTTCCAGGTGCTGTTTTACAGCGTGTATGCCTATGTGTTCATCACCGTTTTGCCGACCTGGTTCGGGTTGAAAGGCACGGCGGTAGAAATTACGATAGGCGAAATTGCCCGCAGTGTATTCATTTACCTGGGCATTCCCTTCATTGCTGGTTTTCTCACCCGTTTTGTGTTGGTGCGGATGAAGGGCAAGGACTGGTATCACAAAGAATTTGTGCCAAAAATCAGCCCACTGACCTTGATTGCCTTGCTGTTCACGATTGTGGTCATGTTCAGCCTGAAAGGCAACCTGATTGTGCAGATTCCGCTGGATGTGGTGCGGATTGCCATCCCGCTCCTGATTTATTTCGTAGTCATGTTCCTCGTCAGTTTCTGGATGGGGCATCGCCTGGGCGCCGATTATTCACAGACCACCACACTCGCGTTCACGGCCGCCAGCAACAACTTTGAACTGGCGATTGCAGTTTCAGTAGCGGTGTTTGGCATCAACAGCGGCGCGGCTTTTGCGGCGGTGATTGGTCCGCTGGTGGAAGTGCCGGTGATGATTGGGCTGGTTAACGTGGCATTCTGGTTGAAGAAAAAATTCTTCAGTCACGAATGACGCGCATGTTTGGGTTAATGCTTGGCAGTTCATTATATTCGTGTGATAGATTACAATACCTTCGCCAATCATTGAGGCGATATGCAGAGATGGCGTTAACAATTCAAAGGCTTTTGCGTCAATTTCAGGCATTTGGAGTGCCTACTACTACTTTTGGGTTAGCACATGA
>JADGQE010000139.1 GCA_017882055.1 Thermoflexales bacterium | reverse complement strand
CAGCGGGGTGCGGAACTCGTGTGAAGTCATGGAGACAAAGCGCGTCTTAAGTTCACCCAGTTCCTTCTCCGTGACCAGGGCGCGACTGACTTCTTCATGCGCCTGACGCAACTGCTCGTTGGCGACGCGCAGCTCGGCCGTGCGTTCCTCAACTCGCCGGGCCAGGGAGGCCCGCTCGGCTTCGAGGGCTGCATCGAGACGCACCTTCTCAAAAATTGTGGCCAGTTGCCCGGCCAGGGTGGTCAGCAGGCGCAGGTCCTCACCCGAAAAGGCGTCGAGCTGTGGGCTGGCGACATTGACGACGCCGATCACGCGTTCGCCCACCACCAGCGGCGCGACCATCTCCGAACGAACGGCGGGATCTTTGACGATGTAGCGCGGATCAGACTGGACATCGCCCACGCGAATCGGCTGCCGCTCACGCGCGGCCCAGCCGATGAGGTCATGCCCCAACGGGATGCGCAAGTGGACACTGACCTCCGGCGCAAAGCCATGATACGACGGGTGCAGATGCAGTGACTGATCGGCCTCGTCCATAAACATATAGCCGAGACTCGCATCCGGCCACAGCCGGACCAGGGCATCGGTAGCGCGCGAAACGGTTTCATCGAAGGGGCGTCCGGCGGCGCCCACCAACGCTACATTCGAAACGACTGACATCTCGTCTAATCGGCGGCGCGTCTCCTCAAAGAGACGGGCGTTTTCCAGCGCAATCGCCACCTGGTCGGTGAGCGCCTGCAAGAAGTCCAGGTCCGCATCTCGGAAGGCGTCTAACTCAGGACTTTGCAGATCGAGGTTACCGATCATCTGCCCACTACGGACGATAGGCACTGCCAATTCGGACCGCGTGTTCGGGATTAGGGGAAAATAATTCGGATCGGCCCGCACGTCGCGCACGTAAACGACCTGATTGGTTTGGTAAGCCCGGCCATTCACGCCCCGGTCGAGCGGCAGCCGCGCGGTGCGCGCTTTATCAGCGAGATCCGGAGAGTAACCATACAACGCGCGCCGCTCAAAACCGGTATGGTCCGGGCTGACGACCAGCGCCGCCCCATGCGTGGCATGGGTGGCGTGCACGGCCACGTCAATCAGATGGTCGAGGATGACGCCAGTGTCCAACGTGAAGTTAATGACTTGCCCAATCCGGTATAGAGTTTCCAATCGTTGTCGCCCGGCGCGTTCGGTCTCAAACAACCGCGCATTCTCGATGGCGATGGCCGCTTGCGCGGCGACCGATTCAAGCAAGCGGCGATCGTCCTCGGTAAACTTGCCGCTACGCTTGTTAATGAGCTCAATCACCCCCGTGACGGCATCGCGGACGATCAACGGGACACCGATCAGGTCACGCGTGACGAAGCCGCTACTGCCGTCCAGGATGTGGACGCGCGCATCCGCTGCCGCGTCCAGCACTATGGCCGTTTGCCGATGCTGCGCCACCCAGCCGGCCAGGTTCTCGCCCGGCTGCAGTCGTAAGCCAATCACCGCATTAGCGGCTCCGCCGACGGCTTGGCGAAACACCAGGTCACCGGTCTCCTTTTCCAGCAACGCCACGGAACAGCTTTCGGCATCGGCGGCTTGCCGCACGTGGTCAAGCAGCAGGATCAACACCTGGTCAAGATCAAGCGTCGAGGTGATGGCCCGATCAATGTCGTGGAGGATGGACAGGTGCCGGACATGATGCTGGATGTCAGCCTCGGCCCGTTTGCGCGCGGTGATATCGCGCGTCACGCCGATGAAAGTTTGGGGCTGGCCTGCCGCATCGTAGATGACCGCCGCGCTCAGTTCGGCCGGGAAGCGGCTGCCGTCTTGCCTCAACAGCGTGTATTCGACGTTGTGAACGCTTCCTTCGGTGAGCGTCTTACGCACATTCTCCATAGCGCGCTCGCGGTCCTCGGGCGCGATGAGTTCAAACGAACTCAATGCGTACATACTCGCCGGGTTTTCGTGACCGTGCAGCCGCGCGGTCTGTTGATTGCACAGGATGATCCGGCATTGCAGGTCGGTCAGAGTGATCCCGTCGGGAGAAGTGTCCACCAGCGAGCGGTACTGGGCCTCGGACATCCGAAGCGCCTGCTCGGCCTGTTTGCGTTCGGTGATGTCCTGAAAGATACCGAGTATGCGGCTGGTTTTACCCTCTTTCATTTCTGGTTTTCCCAGCGACCTTATCCAAAGATGTTTTCCTTTGGCAGTGATAAAAGGCAGTTCAAGGTTCCAGCCTTCACCGGTGGCAATCGCGTTATTAACGGCTTCCTGAATAATTGGTCGTGCTTCGGGAGCATAATAGTCTATGCCTTCTTCCACAGAAGGCATTCTTCCGGGTTCAAGTTCATGGATACGGAACACTTCTTCCGTCCAATTCCAAGTCATATCGCTCAGGTTTATTTCCGCTCCGCCCACTTTTGCAAGGGCGCCTGTTTCCCGCAATAGATCTTCGTCGCGTTTTAAGTTTTCAACTACTATGGAAAGTTCTGCTGCCCGCTTTTCTTTCTCTTCATTTTGAAAAACAAGTTCTTTGTTGGCAATGAGCAACTCGGCTGCCCGTTTTTCTTTCTCCTCATTTTGATAGACAAGTTCTGTGTTGGCAATGAGCAACTCGGCTGCCCGTTTTTCCTTCTCTTCATTTTGATAGACAAGTTCTGTGTTGGCAACGAGCAACTCGGCTGCCCGTTTTTCCTTCTCTTCATTTTGATAGACAAGTTCTGTGTTGGCAACGAGCAACTCGGCTGCCCGCTTTTCTTTCTCTTCATTTTGATAGGCAAGTTCTGTGTTGGCAATGATTAATTTTTCTTCCGCCCGCTTGCGCTCAGTGATGTCCTCGACGATCCCGTCATAGTACAGCGTCTTACCCTGTTGATCGCGGATGGCGCGGGCACTTTCCCGGACAAAAATGGCCGTGCCATCCCGCCGTGTCCAGGCCGATTCTAAGCCCTTTACTTCACCCGCCTGTTCGATAGCCTCCAGAAATTGAGCGCGTTCATACGCAGGCTGGAAGCCATCGTCTTGAAGGTTCCTAGTCGAAAGTTCATCGAATGCTGAGTAGCCAATCAGCCCGACCAGGGTCGGATTCGCCAATAGGATCCGGCCATCCGGCGTCGTCCGGTACAGGCCGATCGTGCTATTCTCATACAGCGTGCGGAAGCGTTCCTCGCTCTCGCGGAGCGCGGCTTCAGCTTGTTTGCGGTCGGTGATGTCCTGAAAAATGCCCCTTACCTTGATAACCTTATCGCCGTCTGTAATGGGCGATCCCATCGTTCTTACCCACTTGGGCTGGCCGGTCGCACTGACCATTTCCAATTCTAAATCATAGGGTTTAGCGGCTTCAATCGCGGCTTTCACGGCCTGTTCGATTTTCTCCCGCGACTCGCCCGAATAGAAACTGAGTCCCAATTCAACACTCGTGCCCAGCTGCGGGTCTAGATCATGTATCCTGGCCACTTCGTCCGTCCACGTGCCCTTCAACGTCGCCGCATCATATTCCCAGCCGCCCACTTTGGCCATTTCGCCGGTCAAATGAAGTAACTGATCTTTAAGCCGTATGTCTTTTTCCGCCCGCTTGCGGTCAGTGATATCGTGGCCATAGATGTTGATGTAGCTCGCTTCTTGCACGGGGGCCAGAATGCAGGAAAAAGTTCGTCCGGCGCACTCAATTTCAACTTCCTTATTCAGGTCCGACTCAAACGCCTCTATAGCATACTCTTGCCATTCAGTGGGTGCCTTCTGATACACCTGCCGTCTCCAGGCGTCCAGCAAAGGCCCGCTAGCCTTGTTCGCGTAAAGAATACTACCGTTCAGTGCCAGGCGTAGTACCGGATTCGGGTTTTCGGCCGGGAATCTGGAGAGACTAAAGATTTCTTCTTCAGCTTGCTTGCGTTCGGTTAGCTGGATCTGCAGGCGTTCATTGGCGCTTGTCAACTCAGCCGTACGCTCGGCTACTCTTAGTTCCAATTCGTCTTTGGATTTGCGGAGTTCCTCCTCAGCCCGCTTGCGCTCGGTAATGTCGCGGGCGATGCCCACCAGGCCTACGATCTGTCCCTGCCGATCGTGCAACGGCACCTTGGTGGTTAGGACCCAACGCAGCTGGCCGTCTACTTCACTGGTGCGCTCTTCACGGTTAAACATGGGCTGGCCGGACTGCATGACGGCCAGGTCATCGGCCTGATATTGAGCCGCCAGTTCGGACGGATAAAAATCGAAATCGGTCTTGCCCAACAGCGTTTCGGGGTCAGCCATACCCATTGCGCGCGCGTCGCTCAGGTTAGACAGGATAAAGCGGCAGGCCGTATCGCGGACAAAGATCTGATCGGGCACATTGTCGATCACTGTCCGTAGTAGATTGCGTTCCTGCACTAACCGGTCTTCAACTCGCTTGCGTTCGGTGATGTCGCGTAAGGTAAGCACCCGCCCAACGACGCGCTGGTGCCGATCTTTTAAGGGCGAGATACGCAGCTCGTACCAGCGTTGGGCTTCGCCTTCACCGATCGTGATTTCGTCTTGTGCCTCCGTGACATTGGCGTAATGTTCGGCCAAATAGGACCAAGCACCGAAGACCTCGGTTGTCATCCGGCCAATCGTTTGCGAAGCCGAGAGGCCGATCATGCGTTGCGCGGCCGGGTTGATGTCGGCAATGCGGTTCCGCGCATTGAGCACGATCATGCCATCGTTCATTTCTTCCACCACTCTGTCGCGTGCGACGGGCGATAAGTCAACTAGCTGGAATCCAACGATGCCCCACGCGAGCGCCACGACGGTAAGGGCAAAGGCAAAGGGTGTCAAGTCCAGATTGGGAACAGGGCTGAGGTGGACGAGATAAAGGATATTTGCCATCCAGGGGGCCAGCACCGCCATAAGCAAAATAACGGCTTGCCCGCGGTATAAGCCCGGCAGGCGGCCGATTGAGCGGATGATGAAGATGGAGCCCAACAACAGAAGGAGGTAGGAATAAACCGAATGCACCCAGAACCAGAAACCGTAGGAGACGCTCAGCGCCGAGAAATCCCCCGCGGTTTGGATACCGACTTCCTTCCAGATCAAACCGTGAGAGTCGTTGGTCAAAGCCAGCACCAGCGTGATGAGCGGCACGATCGTCAGGAGCAGCATGTCGCGGCGCGCCATCTGTTTACTCCGATTGGAGTGATTGAAGGCAAAGATGAGCCACATCAGCGGTGCAGTGACAATGCCGATGTATTGGGCTTTACCCCAAAACTCTTTGGTGGGCAGGTCGGCACCTGCAATCTCCAATGCGTAGCCTAATGACCAGACCATGATTGCCACGGCCAGTATCACCAGCGCTGGCGCACTGCGTGTAGCGCCGTGCCGCCACACATAGGCCGCCACGCAGCCTGAAATAAAGGCCGCGCCCATGAGGGGCAGCATGTAGGGCGAATATTGAAACTGCATCGCAAATCCTTTGACCTGTTAAAGTAAATCAACGCGGCGTGCTGCAGCGTGCCGGTTAAGTCGTGAAACTTTGTTTCACCTACCTGCCATTGTATAACACATCAGGTTTCTAAGAAAGCGGCCGCATTCCGGCAACATTCACAGGTGAGGAAGCGCGAGATTGGGGACCGAGAGAGCGCGATAACTGCTATAATTAGTATCGTGCCCGACAGGAGGCTATATGAGGAGAGGCTCCCAGTGATACGGCGAGAAAATGGGATTCCGATGATCGACACTGCCAAACTTGGCTTACAATTTCCGTGTTCGTTTCCGCTCAAAGCGATGGGCTACAATGATGACGACTTCGAAGCGCTGATCGTTTCGATCGTGCGGCGGCATGTGCCGCTGTTCGACGAAGAGGCCGTGACAAGTCGAACGAGCCATGGCGGTAAATACCTGGCCGTTACGGCCACGTTCATTGCGGACAGCCGGGAACAGCTCGATGGATTGTATCAAGAACTCAGCGATAACAAGCGGGTGCTGATGCTGCTTTAGCGGCAATACTGTTTAGCTATTCGTATCGGGAGATAGCCACTTCGTCAGCGGGAGGACAAAATGAGGTGTAAATATGTATTGATGATACTGGGGACTGTGCTGGCCGCCTGTGCGCCAGTCAGCAGCCAGCCGACGGTCACTTTCCCTGTGCCGACCGTCTCGTCTCCGACGTTGCTGCCCTCGCCTCTCATTTCGCCGGTAGGCTCGTCGGCGCAAGGCAGTGGAGCTTGTCTGCCACCCGACATCGAGTTATCGAGCGTTGTTTCGGCTCAGGCAATGGGCGGAAGCAAAGTCAGCAAAGTGACCGTTCAGCAGAGACTGGATGAGATTGGCGCACGCTGTCAAAATGGAAAACTAGTGGATTCGGCGGGGAAGGAGATTCGCTTCTATCCACTCAAAGGTTGCTGGGGAAATCCGCCGGATAACTATCAGGATATTCTGCAACAACAACAAGTTGAACTAGACAAACTAAGAGCGCAGTACACCGTAATCGAAATGACCTGCAATCCATCTGGCCTGCCGATGCAATGATAGACAGCATGGGCTTCTTACGCTGTTGATCGATGAAGCAAGTTTTTACCCCAAATCCACAAGTCCCCGCTTCAACGCCGTGAGCACCGCTTGCGTTCGATCATTCGCGTGGAGTTTTCCCAGGATCGCGCTGATGTGATTCTTGACCGTGCCTTCGCTCAGCGACAACTTGGCCGCAATCTCTTTGTTGGACAAACCCGCCGCCAGCAATTTGATGACCTCTTCTTCACGGTCGGTCAAGCGTTCGAGCGGCAATTCATCTTCCGCCGGTTGTTTCGGCGCGGCGGATCGATCCGCGTTGAAGTGCTGAAACTCGCGCAGCACCTTGCGCGCCACGGTCGGATCGATCTGCGATTCGCCCCGTACGGCGCCGCGCACCGCATCGGCCAGCGCATCGCCCGCGGCATCTTTGAGCAAGTAGCCAATCGCACCGGCCCGGATCGCATCGAAGACCCAATCGTCGTTGTCGTACGTCGTCAGCATGATGATTTGCGTGCGCGGCTGAGCGGCCACGATCCGGCGCGTGGCCTGAATGCCGTTGAGCTGCGGCATCTTGATGTCCATCAAAATCACATCCGGCTGCAGCTGGCGCGCGAGTTCCACGGCCTGCGGGCCATCCGCCGCCTGCCCGACCACTTCCAGATCAGGCTGGTGATTGAGGATGATCGTCAAGCCGGTGCGAATGATGTCTTGATCGTCGGCGAGCAACACGCGAATTTTATTCATGGCGTTGGTTTCATTGAAAATTGATCATGGGCCATTGTCAATTGAACCGTTGTCCCCCGCCCCACCGTGCTGTCCACTTTCAACTCCGCGCCGATCATCTCCGCCCGTTCGCGCATGCCCGTTAAGCCAAAACGCTCGTCGCCGATACTGGCATCATCGAAGCCGCGGCCATCGTCGGTAATGTTCAACTTCAGGCCGCCGTTCTTCTGCGCCAGTGTGACGCCCACCCGCCGCGCACCGGCGTGCCGCTCGACGTTGTTCAACGCCTCCTGGGCAATGCGTAGAATTTGAGCCGCCGTTTCATTGGGGATTGCCGCTTTGGGATCAGACACATTGAGATCGATTTGCACGCCCGATCGTTCGCCGAAATCCAGCGCGGCGCGTTCAAGCGCGCGGGCCAGCCCCAGGTCTTCGACCGGATTGGCGCGCAGATCGCGGATCGCGTGGCGCGCTTCTTGCAAGCCGGTCTGCGCCAGCTTGCGGGCCGTAGCCACTTCTGCCCGCGCCGCTCCCGGCTCCGCTTGCATCAGGGTATCGATCGCGCCCAGCTGCACGACCAGCCCGGCCAGCGAATGCGCCAGCGTGTCGTGCAAATCGCGCGCCAGCCGATTGCGTTCACGCGCCGTAGCGAGTTGCTCGATGGCCGACGTCTGCTCGCGCAGTTTGGTATTGGCCGCACTCAACTCGATCGTTTGCTTGCGTTCCTGTTCGGCCAATGTGCCGACGATATAACCGACCACCAGGATCAAGGTGACGCGAAAGGCAAACAGTGGAAAAACCAGGCGCGCTTCGCCGCCGCCGAAAATATCGGTCAGGTTACTGACCAGCAGCAAAACAGCGGCCAGACCGGTGGTGGCATAGCCACCACGTCGACCGTAGGCCCAGGCCCCCAGCACAGTGGCGGCGATGATCAAGAACAACGGCTCGACCGCGCGCGCCTCGAACGGCATACCCCCGAACCCGAACGGCCCGTCGCCACCAGACCGCCCGGCGAAGAAATCACGCGCACGCTCAAACGTCCGCGGGTTTAGAAAAGTCCCCAACCCATTCTCGATCGACTGCGCGGCAATCGTCAACACGATGCAGACGGGCAGGTAATAGCGGCCAAGCCGGCGGGTCAGGCCGGGCAGCATGACAAAGACCCACACCAGGGCCGTCGGCCAGCTCGTCAACGCCACCAACACGGACGCGCCCATTCCGAAGTACAGGCCCGGAAAAACGATGCCGACCATCGCCAACACCAGGTTGATCGACAGCATGATCCGCAGCAGCCGCACCGCCGTGTGCAGCGGCACCAGCATTTCAGTGGGTGGATCAATCGTCAAACTTCGATGAGTCATGAGTCAGTCCGTTATCGGTCCATCGACCAATTGGGCAACTGGTCATTGATCGCTGTTGGCACGATCACAACCGTCAACGTCGAAGGCTGCACCGGCCGGCGCATCAGGCGGCGCGCCATCTGGATGCGATCATCACGGCTGCGCCTTCACGCGCATATGCCTGCGCAATCGCCAGACCCAATCCGCGTGTGCCGCAGGTGACGACGGCCACCTTGTTAGCTAGTAAGCCCATGCGAAAAATCATCACCCAATCATTAATGGTTGCCGCTGCTGCAATCGATCATACCACGAAGCAGCCAACGCGAAGCCTGAAATTACACCATTTGGCATCAAGGTTGTTGCGGTTGAGATGATCTGGCCTGCGTATAAACGATCACTTTGGCCGTGATCTGATCGCCGTTTTGATCACCCCAAATGGTCACGCGACTATTCGCGACAACTTTGTCCAGCGAACTCGCTTCGACCTTCTGTTGAACCGTGCCACTCGGCGGCTGCCCGTTGAGATTAGCGAACGTCACGTCCTGATAAACCTGCGCATTGCTCACATCCACTTGAACTTCAGTGCCGCCGCCCGGTGTTGGCCTGGCACGCGGCGTGCCATCGGGTGTCGGTCGAGGTGTACCATTTGTTCCACCCCCAAAGTTTCCGCCAAAGCCCCCGCCTTCCATCACAGTCAGCATGTTGCCATCAATCTTGACCACCAGACCACGAACCGCCGACTGTGTGGTCGGCAAT
>JADGQE010000495.1 GCA_017882055.1 Thermoflexales bacterium | reverse complement strand
TCGCGCCGGCATAGACGTTGTTACTGATCGGATGCGCCAGCGAGTTGGCGTCGGGCGTGCGATGGGTCACCCAGCCGCCGCGATATTCGAGCATTGCCAACAGCAGGCGCGGATTCACGCTGAACTGCTGCGCGACCAGCTGCACGATCTGCGCGCCCGTCATGGGTTTGCCGTTGATCGGTTCGGTGTAGGCGCGCAAATAACCCTTCGACTTGTCGACGAAGGCGCTTAGATCAAACTCGACGGTGCCTGGCCCGTACACAAGTTCGCCGTCGGGAATCAACTTGGTATTTGGCCCAACCCGATCAAGATGAAGCGGTATGTTCAAGGGCTCGCCGATTTTGATCTTGCTTACATCGCTGAGGCCGTTGACCTGCCCGATCTCTTCGGCGGTGGTGTTATATTCGGCGGCAATCGCTGCGACGGTATCGCCTTGTTGCACGATGTACAGTTCGGTCTGGCGCGTATCGACAACGCGCGTCGGATCGGGCGTGGGCGTTTTGGCCGCGTCGTACGTCGGCGGAATCAGCTTCGTGGCAATTGGCGTTGCCGCTGTTCCAACCAGAACCGGAGCAGACGAGACTGCTTCGGACGCAACCGGCCGATCGCAGGCCGATAAGATCAGCAGCAATCCGATCAACAGCCATCGATTCCAGCGGTTCACGAGTTGTCTCCCGAGGATGAAGATCGAATTGCCCGCACGACGAGGTAGCCGACTAGCAGTACGCTGATGATGGTGCCCAATGTCATCAGCACTGCGGTCGAACCACTCGGTGGATCGACGACGGCCGCAGGCGGAATTCGTGTGGCGGTGGATGTGCCCGTTGTAACCGGCGGCGGTGTCGGCGTCGAGGTGCTCGTCGATGTGGCGGTAGGCGTTGCCGTTGACGTTGACGTTGCAGTTGCGATTGCGGCCGCGGTTGATGTTGCTGTTGACGTAACCGTCCTGGTCGGTGTGGGTGTGCGTGTCATAGTTGCCGCTGGCCTCGATTTAGTGACGGTCACATTGCCGGTAGCACTCACCGTCGTGGTCGCGGGTGAAGCTGGCGTGGTCACGGGTGAAGCCTGTGTGGTTTGTGGATTCGTTGAAGTCTGCGGGCGGGGCGGTGCGATCGAAACACCGGTTGATCCTTCGACGATCAGGCGCGGCGAGCCGCCGATGAAACAGCCGCCGGTACACGTTGCACCGGACAGATCGAGCGTGTATTGGCCGTTGTGTGCGCTGATCGACTGCTTGCGGCCATTCGCATCGATCAGGATGGCTTGCGCCGCATGTGCTGGAACGGCGATCGTCATTGGCGACGGCTGGCGCGTCCACGCCACGGTCGTCCAGGCGTCGCCGCGTTTCACGGTGACTTGAGCATAGTCGCCGCGCTGATCGAGGGTCGCGTTCGTGAAGCCTGCCAGATAATTCGCGGCGACTTGAAAAGCCGTGAAGGCCGGCCGGTGCGAGCCGTCTTCACGCACCAGTCCGAACGGTTCGGGATTCGCCGCGTGATCACCCGGCACATCGGCCAGCTTATAAACTGCGATGCGGCTGGCGCCGGCCGCCAGCGCCAGCGCAAAGGATTGAATGATGAAGTTCGATTGCTCATCGAGTGTGATGTCGAACCGGGGCGAAGCGACCGGCCAGGCCGCATCGCGGCTCGGCGCGGCGTTGGTTTCCGTCAGCCATAGCGGTTTGTCGAAGCCGTGTCCGATCATCTGGGCGTGATGCCAGGCGATCAAATCGTAAACATTGTCGGGCTGAAAATATAAATTGGCTGAGGCGACGTCGAAGTAATAATGGTGCGCGGCGGCTTCCGGATCCTTTTGCATCTCGTCGAGCAGCCGTTTGAAGAAAGGCGTGCGTCCGTAGTTCGTGTCCCAGAAATACGTGAAGGCGCTGAGGTGAACGACGGCATTTGGATTGGTGGCTTTGATAACGTTGTAGGCCATGCGTTGAAGTTGGAAGAAGTTCTTTTCGTCTCCGCCCCAGGTCCGGCCGGGGTAACTCGGATCCCAGATGTCCGGTTCATTCCAGATGATCCAGTGATCGATTCTTCCCGCGTAGCGGCTGACGATCTTCCTTAAAAATGTGGCCCAGCGATTATTCGGATCGTCTTCACGCAGATACAAGCCGCTCGGCACACCGGGCACGCTGCTATCTTGCAGCGCCCACTGGGGCGTGTTGACGATCAACCCCACGACTTCGCGCCCGGCGGCGAGTTCGGCGGTCAGTTGATCGTCGGTGAAGAAATTATTGTTCCACTGGCCGTCGTCGTTAGGTTGCAGTTTCGACCACTGAAATTGGACGCGCGTCCAGCCTGCACCCAGTGCCGTGGCCGCACTTGGATTGTCGAACGTATCAACCGCGCCGAAGCGGCGATCGGGAATCGAAGCGGCATTGGCTAGCAGTGGTCCGATGAGTGCGAGAGGAATTGTGAGCGCCAGTATAAGGCGTACTGCGTATTGTGTAAGACGTGATCGGTGATCTGTGTTCATCCGTGCGCTCTGTGTCCATGTCTAAG
>JADGQE010000494.1 GCA_017882055.1 Thermoflexales bacterium | reverse complement strand
ACGTTAAAGCACAACCGGGATCGATCGAAGCAACTGCCGCCGATGCCATCATCGCCAATTTATTTGAAGGTGTGGCCGTCCCTGCCGGCGCAACCGGCGCGGTCGATAAGACGCTCAAGGGTGCTATTACCGAGGTGATTCGCTCCGGCGATTTTCGCGGCAAGTTGAATGAAGTCGCCGTGATCTATTCGCGCGGTGCGTTGCCCGCAGCACGCGTCATTGTAGTTGGCCTGGGCAGCGTCGCCGACTTCTCACTCGATCGCGTGCGGCAAGCGGCTGCCACTGCCGCCAATAAAGCCCGCGAACTCGGTTGCAAATCGATCGCCTCGACGGCGCACGGCGCAGGCACGGGTCAAATCGATCCGGCCGCCGCCGCTCAGGCCGTGGTCGAAGGCACGCTGCTTGGACTGTATCGGTGGCGCGAGCATCGCAACGCCCCCATCGATCGCGGACCGATCGAATCAGTGACGATCGTCGAATTTGATCCGGCTAAGTTTGCGGCGATCGAAGCCGGTGCCGTGGCCGGTCAAGCCATCGCACTCGGCGTCAATCGCACCCGCGATCTGGTCAATCAGCCGCCGAATTACATGACACCGACTTTGCTGGCCGACGCCGCGCTGGCAATGGCGCAAGCCGCCGGCCTTCGCTGCGAAGTCCACGACCTCGAATGGATTCGAGCGCAGAAGATGGGCGCGTTACTGGGCGTCACGCAAGGCTCCGCCAATCCGCCCCGGTTCATCGAGTTGGAGTACAACGGATCAGATGCCGCGCCGATCGTTTTCGTCGGCAAAGGCATCACCTTCGACAGCGGTGGCATCAGCCTCAAACCGGCCGATGGCATGGAGGCGATGAAGGACGACATGGGCGGCGCGGCCGCCGTTATCGGCGCAATCGAAGCGATTGCGCGTCTGAAATTGCCCGTGCACATCGTCGGCCTGGCGCCCACCTGCGAGAACCTGCCGAGCGGCACTGCCTATCGGCCGGCCGACGTGCTGACCGCCCGCAACGGCAAGACGATCGAAGTGATCAGCACCGATGCGGAAGGCCGTTTGATTCTGGCCGACGCGTTGTGCTACGCCGCCGACTTCAAACCGCAAGCCGTGATCGATCTGGCGACGCTGACCGGCGCGTGCGTGACGGCGTTGGGCGAAAATGTGGCGGCCGGTTTCTTCTGCAACGACGACGATCTATCGCGCCAGATCAAGATCGCCAGCCACAACACCGACGAAAAATTGTGGCGCTTGCCGCTCTACGATGACTACCGTGACAAGATCAGAAGCGATACGGCCGATATGAAGAACAGCGGCGGACGCATGAGCGGCGTCGGCAGCAGCGCGATCTTCCTCGAAGAGTTTACTTCATATCCATGGGCGCATTGGGACATTGCCGGCATGGTCTGGGACGCGATCGGCGCTACGGCTTTGTATCCGCACACGCATCTGCCATACATCGTCCGTGGCGCGACCGGCTTCGGCGTCAGGGCCTTAGTTGAACTCGTGCGGCATTGGAACGCTTAACCACAGACTATATACGTTTGTGGATAGGTAAACCACGGATAGCACGGATTACACGGATCATTCCTCGTCATCTGTGACAGCGGTGTTACACATGCAGGCCATTCCCCCGGCATGCCGGGGTGGCCCGCCAGGCGCCGCGCTGCCGCGTCGCGTGCAGTGCAGGTGTCCGTGGTTAAGAAAATCTGAAACACCTAATTGAACACGACTTCGTCTCGTCCTCGTAATCGATCTTCGATGCGCTTCACCACAATATCCAAATCTTCGTTGTGATGCACGAAATCGAGGTTGTCGCTGCGGATGGTTAGGACCGGACAGATGCTAAAGTCGGCTAACCATTCGTTATAATAACGATCGAGCAGGCGCAGATAATCGGGCGTGATGCTCGACTCGATCGTTCGGCCGCGGCGCGTGATGCGCTCGACCAGCGTCTTGACCGGCGCGCGCAAATAGATCAGCAGCGCGGGCGCGGGCAGCGCATCCACGACGATCTCATACAACTGGCGATAGGCCAGATGATCGCGCTCGTTAAGGTTGCCCATTTCGTGCAGCGCGCGGGCAAAGATAAAGGCATCCTCGTAGATCGAACGATCGATGATGGCGCTGCGCGGACTGAGGGCCAGCGCTTTGTGTTGCATGGCGCGATGACCCAGAAAGAAGACTTGCAAGTGAAAGGACCAACTGTGCATATCGGCGTAGAAATCGGGCAGATACGGATTGTCGGCCACCGATTCAAAGCCGGAATCCCAGTTGAGGCGTGCAGCCAGGCGCTCTGTCAAACTGGTTTTGCCCGCGCCGATATTGCCGGCGACAAGCACTAAGTGTTTTGCCATATCAATCTCCTGTCACTGGATAGATACCGACCAAGGTCGGCACTACGACAAATTGATGAATGAGAGGCTTAGATTAGCATGAGTGCAACGAATGATCAACCCGCGGTACGCGCCGTGTTATGGGACCTCGATGGCACATTGATCGACTCGAGGGGCGACCACT
>JADGQE010000493.1 GCA_017882055.1 Thermoflexales bacterium | reverse complement strand
GGACGCAGATAAACGCTGATTTCGACTTTTATCTGCGAAAATCTGCGCGAATCTGCGTTCTCGTCCGCGTGATATGGCCGAAACGAAGATCGAAGCCGTAATCGGTGACGCGGGACTCGATCTCATGGATCCAGGCGGTTGCCAATTCGTCAGGCGTCACGCCGGGCTGAGCCGCCACGCCAGGCAGTGCGAACTCAATATCAGGAAAAACAATTTGCAGCGCTGTCGCCAGACTGGTTGCCAGCATCGCCAGATCGCTATCTGCTTCAACCAGTCGGCACCAGGCCATCGGATAGTCTGCATCATGCGCGAAATCGATCAACAGCGAGCTCTTGCCGTAGCCGGCCGCCGCACAGACCAGGTTGAGTTTACGGCGAATGTTGATATGCAGGAAATCCAGCAAGCGCTGCCTCCGAAGATTATCGGGCGGCAGTCCTGGGACAGAATACCTGGAGGAGCCAATGTGACTTTGACTCATCCGCCGGATGGAGGTCGTAGCCGATGCCATAGAGATGTGTGCTCCGTGTATTAAACAGTCGACTCGATCACTTGGTATGGGTGCCGGCTAAGTTTCCTAAGCGATCCTGGGTCAGTGGATGGTCGCGTGGCGATCGTTCGGGTAAGCATGATAAGTCAATGCATTCCAGGCGCTTGTTCCCGTACTGATCGGTACCCTATCTGTCAGCATACCACGAAACAACAAACCCGCAAGAGTTAATCTCACCCATCCCTGCGTGACTAGCGATCGGCAGATGCCCTTGACCCGACAGCGCGCTGGGGTCATTGAACGATTGGCGAAAATGCGTTATAATCCTCTGCGTGCCGCCGATCTCGCGAGAGATCGGCGGCTAACTGAAACGCAGGATCATTGGAGGCTGTGCATGAAGGTGTTGTTGAAACACGATGTCGCCAAACTGGGCAAGGCCGGCATCGTCAAGAATGTAGCCGATGGGTACGCCCGCAATTATCTGCTCACGCAGGGGCTGGCTGTGCTGGCAACCCCGGGTGCGCTGAAACAGTCCGAGGCGCTGGCCAGGGCCGAGCAGAAACGTCAATCGCATCTGGCAAATGAAGCCGCCGGCCTGGCTGAGCAGATTAAGGCAGCTTCGTTGACGTTCCGTGTGCGTGCCGGCGAAGCGGGCAAGCTGTATGGCTCGGTGACCGCCTCGATGGTGGCCGACGAACTCAAGCGCGTGGCCGGCCTCGAATTGGACAAGCGCAAGATTGCGCTGCGTGAGCCCCTGCGCGAACTCGGCGCGCACAAAGTCGCCGTGCATCTGGCGAGTGATCTGGAACCTGAGTTGACGGTCAATGTCGTTCGCGACGACGCGAGCTCAAGCGAAGCAGCACCGGCCGCCACACACAGTGAATCATCAGCTGCTTAGTTGGTCAACTGGTCGACCCATGCACCGCGCTGCACCTGGTGGCCCACCTCAGCCCGGCGGGCTGAGGGCACACCGCACTGCAACCACGCAGTGGGTGCAAGTGTGGGCCGGAGCAGGGCAGGTGTTGGGCAACTGGTAACCCGATTACCAATTGACTGGCCGACCAATTGACTAAGTGACTACTCTATGGGCGACATCGGCTCCCAACTACGCGCCGC
Source organism: Thermoflexales bacterium (assembly GCA_017882055.1). Classification (GTDB taxonomy): domain Bacteria; phylum Chloroflexota; class Anaerolineae; order Fen-1058; family Fen-1058; genus JADGQE01. Next base: position 919 of record JADGQE010000493.1, on the reverse strand, counting down.
GCGTGAAGCAAAGGGCCTGACGCTGGAGCAGGCCTATAAATCCACGCGCATCAAGGCCGCTTATCTCGAGGCCATTGAAGCGAATCGCATTGATGCGCTGCCCGGGCTTGTCCAGGCACGCGGCTTTGTGCGTTCGTATGCCAACTATCTTGGCATCGATGGCGAAGCGTTGGCGGCTGCGTTGGATTCAGGCACCGTGGTCATGCCGCTTGCCAATCAGCCGATAGCCGCCAGACCGCCTGTTCCACCTTCGGCTAAACCGCTGACTTCAACACCGCTTAAGCCGGTTACGCCTATACCCGATCGGACTCAGCCTCCACCGCGATCCGATCCGTTACGTCCACCGCGCGTGACTTTCACTCCGAGCACTGATTCTTCATCGACCGGCGCGGGCGGCTTGCCGACGCCGCTGCTGATCGCCGGCGCGGCCCTGCTGTTTTTGCTTGGCGCGATTTTGATTATCACGGCGCTGTCGGGCGGCACAAAACCATCGCCGGCGCCGGCGGCTCAGCTCAATGTTCCACTGAGCGCCTCATTGGCGGCTGCTCGGCCGACTTCGCTGCCGCAAAGTGCCGGGCCGATTTCGATCACGCTGGCCGCCGGGGAACACGTGTGGGTGCGGGTTACCCTCGATGGGCAAACGGCTTTCGAAGGCTTGATGCTGCCTCAGACGACCCAGAGCTGGCAGGCCAGGGATCAGCTCATCGTTGAATCCGGCAACGCTGCAGCCTTAACCGCGACCTACCTTGGTCGGGCGAGTTTGCTGGGCAATCGCGGCCAGGTCGTCGCGCGCGCGTGGAGTCATGCCGGCAGCGAAGACGTGCCGCTAGCCGCCGCGGCCACGCAAACCGGCTCGCCTGCGACGACGGTGTCGACCGTCACTTTGAAACCCTGAGCAGTACACGAGTCTCACGCCAGC
>JADGQE010000492.1 GCA_017882055.1 Thermoflexales bacterium | reverse complement strand
GTGAAGTATGTCATCAACGTGAAGCGCGCGGGCGCAGGCAACGGAGTTGCGCTGTGCGTCAACGGCCAACCGGTTACTGGCACCGTGGTGCCGGCGCCGAACGATGGCGCTCAAGAAGTCAAAGTCGAAGTCACTTTGAGTTGAAGACTCATGACGAAATCGACTGATCGATCGGGTGTCAATCCAGATGGCTGGCTCTCGCCATATCGCGAGTACGATCACGATCATTGCCTGTTGGTCGTATAAAGCAATGGGCTTCGGTCTGGCCGATCAAGATTGTCAGTGACACATAGCAACTTTGAGAGAGTTGGAGATTTTTGAATGCGCAGGACCTTACCGCTATTTGCATGGGCAGCCTTATTCTTGATTGTGGTGGCATGTTCCGCACCGCAAGCTACTGAAGAACCAACGCCGATCCCGACGCCTGTCACTTCAAGCGAAGGCATATCGGTTACTCACATCGCAGTCACGCCGGCTTCGGTGAAGACCTCTTCGGGCGAAGTCGCGCTATATCAAGACCCGGCCCAACCGGTCGAAGCGCGGGTGAAAGATTTGCTGGCGCGCATGACCACCGCCGAGAAGCTCGGTCAAATGATCCAGGCGAGTAATGGCAGCATTACTCCGGCCGATGTGACCAGGTTCTCGATCGGTTCCGTGTTGACCGGCGGTGATGGGAATGGCGACGACACGCCGGAATCCTGGCTTGCCTTAGTTCGTTCTTATGAAGATGCGGCGCTGCAAACCCGATTAGGTATTCCCTTGATTTATGGCTGGGACGCGATTCATGGCAGCGGACATCTCAAAGGCGGCACCCTGTTCCCGCAGGACATTGGCATGGGCGCGACCCGTAACCCGGAACTCGTCCAGCGCGCCGCGCGGATCACGGCCGACGAAATGGCCGCGGTCGGCGTGCAATGGGACTTCGCGCCGGTGGTGGCCGTCGTGCAAGATACGCGCTGGGGCCGCACCTACGAATCTTTTAGTGAGAAAACGGATCTCGTGACGCAGCTGAGCACCGCTTACATCCGCGGCTTGCAAAGTGTTGACGGTGTCACCAATTTCGGGAGTCCGCTCGCCGTGCTGGCAACACCCAAACACTATCTCGGCGATGGCGGCACCACGTGGGGCTCTTCCACGCAGGATATCTTCGATCATCCTTTCATGCTTGATCAGGGCGATACGCGGGTCAATGAAGCAACCCTGCGAGCCTGGTATCTACCGCCTTATAAAGCCGCAGTGGATGCGGGAGCTATGAGCGTGATGCCGTCGTTCAGCAGTTGGAACGGCGCTAAGATGCACGGCAACCAGTATTTGCTTACTCAGGTTCTTAAAAATGAATTAGGTTTCAAAGGGTTCCTTATCTCCGACTGGGAAGCCATCAGCCAACTTCCCGGCGATGCTTACGCCCAGGTCGTAACCGCCATCAATGCCGGCGTCGATATGTACATGGGCACCGAATATCTCAAATTCAACGGCAATCTCACGCAGGCGGTCAAGAGCGGCCAGATTCCAATGGCGCGCATTGATGATGCGGTCAGCCGCATCTTGCGGGCGAAATTTATACTAGGCCTGTTCGAGCATCCTTACGCGGATCCGCAGGCGATGTCCCGAGTAGGATCGTCGGAACATCGAGCCGTGGCCCGCGAAGCGGTGCATCAATCGTTGGTGCTGCTCAAGAATGAGAATCATGCGCTGCCGATTGCCAAAAACACACCGCTGATTTTTGTGGCCGGGCAAGCGGCTGAAGACATCGGTCTGCAAGCGGGCGGCTGGACGATCACATGGCAAGGCAAGGAAGGCCAGATCATGCCCGGCACGACCATTCTGGAAGGTATTCAGCAACTCGTCTCGCCGAAGACGCAGGTCGTATACGATCGGTTTGCCTTGTTCGAAGATGTTAAGGGCACGCAGGGCAGTCCGGCCAAAGCCGATGTCGGGATCGTCGTTGTGGCCGAAAAGCCCTATGCTGAGGGCGTAGGCGATGAAGTCGATCCAAAACTTTCGGCCACAGACGTTACGCTGATCGAGAAAATGCGCCAACGCAGCCAGAAAGTGGTGGTCGTGCTGATGTCGGGCCGTCCGATCGAGATCACCGATCAATTGCCGTTGATCGATGCTTTTGTAGCCGCTTGGCTGCCCGGCACTGAAGGCAACGGCGTCGCCGACATGCTCTTCGGCGATTATGCGTTTTCGGGCAAATTGTCCTTTACGTGGCAGCGTTGGAATACACAGTTGCCATTCAATTTTGAGAAGCTGCCCAAGCAGGGCTGTGACGCACCCTTGTTCCCGTACGGCTTTGGCTTGGACATCAAGGATCCTTCACCAAAGATTCCTGATTGTCCCAGGCCGTAGAGCACGCGGCAGTCATACCATCGAGTTTGAGAAATTTCTTATTCTTTCTTCGAGGTTGATACATGAATTACGGACACTTTGATGATACCCGCCGTGAATACGTGATTACCAATCCCCGCACACCGGTCAAGTGGATCAACTACATCGGTACGCTGGAGTTTGGCGGCTTTGT
>JADGQE010000491.1 GCA_017882055.1 Thermoflexales bacterium | reverse complement strand
TCCAGCCGACCCTTGCCTAAAGCATGCGACCTTCGCATAAAGCAGGCGAGGGCAGGTGGCAGGCACCTTCAACCAGCTGCATGAGTTGAAGCATCAATTTTGACGGTGGGCCGTCAGCGGACGTTGAAGCGGACAACCCCGCTGAGAAGCGCGGGGCGGGCCGGACAGAAGCGGATGTGCATCGACGGGCTTCTGCTGCATGAGTTGAGTATCGGTTTCGACAGTGGGCATTCGGGTGGGCGGGACACGGTTGACGCCGGGATCGTTGGGCGCGCAAACACAAACGCATCGAGTCAAACCAATGAGTCAGTACGACGAGCAAGTAAAAAGAATCAAGCAGGTTTTCGGCACGAAGGAAATTCCTTCCGTAACAAGCAAGGCACTCCGCATATATTTTGGGTATTTGAAGAAGAACATGGTCTGTCCTTGTCTTCTCACCGGCATCGAAAGCATGGGCTACTTCAGTTGGGAAGCGCGTTTTTCATTCGGCTATGGCAGCGAAGAAGAACATCAGCGATTGAGACGCGAACGCGGCTCATTCCGTGACAACTACGAGTTGAGCACATTCGATGCGCGGGCTGGCGAGTGGAACATCCTGGCAAACGTACACCGAATTCCACATCGCAAGAAGTTCACGATTCCGCTATCGGAGTTGGAAGCAGTCGATAAAGAATCACACAACTACCAACTGCTGAAGGATTACACGGTATGGTTCGTGAACTGGCGGTAACAACTGCGTGCAAGAAAGTTTGCAAAGGGAAAATGCGCCTAACCACGGCGTGCCGCCGACCCTTGCCTAAAGCATGTGAGGGCAGGTGGCAGGCACCTTTGGCCAGCTGCGTAAGGTGAGCATCGTTTTCGACGGTGGGCCGTGCCTTCGCTCTCGATCCACGTCCTCGAAAACGGGAGCACGGCCATTCCCCGCGCAGTGCGCGGGTGGCTCGCCAGGCGTGCACCCGCCGGAGGCGTGTGTGTCGGGAGCCGTTAAGAAGACCCTAAAGGTTTTCTTCGCAATCCTGCACCGCTTCGAGCCAGGCGATCTTGCAAGACATGGTATCCATGCGGCAAACAAACCCTTCGGGTCTATCCGACCCACCATGATTTAGGAGCATAGCCATGACCAAAAGCAAACCCCCAGAGATTCCAGAATCCGTCCAACAACAAGCGGACAAAATCGTGCAGAAGTTCAATAAGACCGTCATTAAAGACCCGAGTCGTTATTACGTGCCGCGCTTCAAAGGGAAGTATCTTCACCTTGATCGTGTCAGCATTCGCCGACCGGATCGCATTTGCCGACTGAAATATAACGGCCAGATCGATGACTGGGACTTTGCCATCTACAAGTATAGCGATGGCGCTTATGATCCAGACGAATGGGCCTTTCCGGGATCAGAGCATGTGGACGGGACCATCGAAGGCGCGATGAAAGCCGGGCTTAAAGCGTATCCTGATTAACCCCAAATCCGTGACGTTCGTCATTTGACACGCCTCCTCAATGCCTTTAAGCTGTAGAGCAGCCTGGAGGCGCTTTGATGCACGGTTTAGTTTTCGACATCAAGAAATATTCGATTCACGACGGGCCCGGCATCCGCACAACCGTCTTCTTCAAAGGCTGCCCGCTCAGCTGCTGGTGGTGCCACAACCCCGAAAGCCAGTCGTCCGATCTGGAAATGATCCTGCGCGAGAATCGCTGTATTCGCTGCGGCGCTTGCGTCGAAACTTGCCCCCACCAGGCGATCACGTGGATCGCGGGCGAGCCGATCACCGATCGGGCGAAGTGCGAACGCTGCGCTGCCTGCGCGGAAAGTTGTTACGCCGATGCCCGCGAACGCGTCGGACGCGAACTGACGGTCGAGCAGGTGATGGCCGAGATCGAGCGCGACATCGTCTTTTACGATGAATCACGCGGCGGCGTGACGTTCTCCGGCGGCGAGCCGCTGTTACAGCGCGACTTTCTTTTGGCGCTGCTGCAAGCCTGCCAGGCCAAAGAAATCCACACGGTCGTCGATACGAGCGGCTTCGCGGCGTGGGATACTTTCGAGCGCATTCGCGGCTGCGTCGATCTATTTCTGTACGATCTCAAAGTGATGGACGACACCAAACACCGCGAGTTTACGGGGGTACCCAATCAACTGATTCTGCAGAATCTGCAAAAGCTGTCCGAACGCGGACACAACCTCATCGTGCGTGTGCCGATCATTCCCGGCCTCAACGACGACGACGAAAACATCCGGCAGATCGGCGAGTTCGTCAGCGCGCTGCCGCATCTCAACGGCCTGGATATTTTGCCTTATCACAACATCGCAATGGATAAATATCTCAACCTGGGCAAACCTTATCGGCTGTTTGAAACGCGCCGGCCTTCAGACGAGCGGCTAGCCGAGATCGCGCAGCGGCTCAATCAATTTGGATTAGGTGTCACCATCGGAGGTTAAACATGATCAGCGATCGCGTGGCCCGACTGCGCCAACAAAGTCTGGACGCCAGGCCCTGCCTCTCGACCGAGCGAGCAGAGTTGATGACCGAAGTCTATGA
>JADGQE010000138.1 GCA_017882055.1 Thermoflexales bacterium | reverse complement strand
AAGAAGGGTGCGGCTGATGATCGAGCCGCCCAGCAGGACATGCGATTGCAGCGCGTCGGATAAAGGCCACTCGATGAAGACCAGGGCGGTCAGCAGCAGCGTCACAGTCAGGCCGCACGGTGGTCGTATCGAAGTCAGTGCCCACGACGACGGTTAATCCCGCGCCGGTATCTACCACGCCCGTTACAGGGACGCTGCCCATTCCGGCCTCGGGCACTTATACCGTGGTCAAGGGCGATTCACTGAGCAAGATTGCCAGGCGCTTTGGCGTTTCTTTGGCAACCCTGATCGCGCTCAACAACATCAAAGACCCCAACCGCATTGAGCCGGGACCGGTTTTGAAACTGAAGTAGCAGGTGTACTTGTTTCTAAAAGGCTGAAGCAAAACGCTGCGGCCTTTTTACTGCATGTGACTTGATCTATCAAGATTTTGATTCGAAGCATTGCTTGTAAGTCACTACTTTGTTCCCCGCTGGTTCCTTGATATTTTCAAGAGGCGCTAGTAAAATGATTTCCTCTATACTTCCCTTGTGCCCTCATTTGATGGTGCAAGGGTGAGCGCAGGAGATATTAACTTGCAGCAAGGTACGTCGGTCGCCAAGCTTGGATTGGGCGTGGCAGCGTTGGCATTGGGTCAAGCGTTACAAAGTGGCAATGGGGGCCTGACTTTTCCTGCTACGATGTGGCTGACTGTGGCGCTAATTTGCGCCGGCACCGGTGTGGCCGCCCAACACCGCATCGTGCCCGTTACTCTTCAAAAAATCTTCCTCGTTGTTTTGACGCTGGGGGTCATTTGGCAAATCGGCCAGCTGTTGACAACACTACCCGGTATTTATCTTTTACCCCTGCAGCCTTCAGAATTCCAGCGATTTCAGGCGGGTGTGCTTATCGCCGGGAGTCTTGCCTTGTTCAGCTTAGCACCCGAGGCTTGGCTTCGTCCCAAATGGCGGAATAGCCTGGTTGGCTTAACCTTGGCTGCAATTTTCTTCTTAGGGGTATGGGTCATTCGCGCTTCGCCCAACCCATTGATCGATACCTATGTTTTTCACCAAACGTCAAGCGCCGCCCTTTTGCAAGGGCAAAATCCTTATGAGCTTAACCCGCCTAATATCTACGGGCATATGGGTTTTTATGGGGCGGAACTGGTCCAAGATGGGCGGATGACGATTGGCAACCCCTACCCACCGCTGAGTATTTACTTATCGACGTTGGGGTATATCGCCGCGGGTGATATCCGGTATAGTCATTTGCTAGCTATCGTCCTCGCAGGCGCGTTAATCGCTTGGCTGCGCCCGGGCCGAGAGGCGCAGCTGGCCGCGTACCTCTTGTTGTTTACACCGCGTGTGTTTTTTGTCGTAGAGCAAAGCTGGACAGAGCCCTTGGCGCTGTTAGGGGTGGCTATGACGGTTTTCTGTGCCGTGCATCGCCCCAAATGGATACCCTTAGCGTTAGGGCTATTGCTCGCCAGCAAGCAATATATGCTGTTGATGCTTCCCCTGGCGGTGCTGCTTCTTCCCCCAAAGGCCTCTTGGCGTGACTGGGCGTGGCTGTATGGCGGAGCGCTGGGGATCGCCGTGGTGGTTACGGCGCCCCTCGCGCTGTGGAATCTATCGGCTTTCCTATGGAATGTTGGCTGGGCGCAGTGGTACCAAGTATTTCGGCTAGATGCCCTCAGTTATCTGGCTTTGTATGCGCGCGCCTTTGGCCTACAACCCTCGCAATTTACCGGGTTCGTTGCCTTGTTGTTGACTTTTTTGTTCATTTGGCGTTATGCCTCGCGCTCGCCAGAAGGATTTGCCGCCGCCCTAGCGCTGAGCTTGGGAGTTTTCTTTGCTTTCAGCAAACAGGCTTTTGCCAATTACTATTTCTTGGTAATTGGCACATTCTGCTGCGCCTTGGCTGCCATGCCGCTGCGCGCCGTTGACGAAAGATCATTGAGCACGCCCCGCCGATTTTTCTGGCAAACACCTAAGGCATAACCTCAGGCGGAGCTTTCCACAATCGCTGCCCGACCAGCACAGCAATCCAGATGAAGAGTACCGTCCTGCCGGCAACCGTGAGGCCAAGCAGTGCGCGCGCTTGCAGTACATCGGACAGCGGCCACTCGATGAAGAGCAGCAGCGTGAAGATCAACACCAGTCCCAAGCCGCGTTGATTCGGGAACGACAGCAGAATGAAAGGAATAATTAACATGGCCCACTGCGGACTCCAGCCTTTGGACCACAGATGAAAGAGCAGCAGCGTCAGCGTTGTGAACCAGATGAAGTGCTGGGGGTTGCGCCGATCGATCGGGCGGCGGAACAGCCACAGGAAAATGAGCCCGAACACGATGATCCCCAGCACCGAAGGAATCACCGGCGGGTTGCCATAGACCCGATAGGCCAGATCGAGCTGCGTGCGTGTGGGCACATCGCCCACATCGCCCACCCCCCAGTTGCCATCGATCAGCGCCCATGGCGTCGACCACGAAGCGCGCACTCCGTTGGAAGCCAGCGACGCGATCGTCCACGATCCGCCGCCAAGCAGCACGAACGGCACGAAGGCCAAAGCGAACACTACGGCGACGATGATGACGTAGCGGGCGATCGGCTTGGGCGCGGGCCACAAAAAGCGCGCGGCCGATCCGATCAGGAAGACGGGCGTCAGTTTGATCAACATGCCCAGCGCGAGTGAAATGGCCGAAGCCGTACGCTTATTCGTGATAAACCAGTACACCGCGAGCAGCGTGAAGAATACGAAGTTGGAGGCCTGACTGGCGTTCCAGTAGAACAACGGCACGCTCAATGCGGTGTACACCCAGGCCAGCCAGTTGGCGCGTTCCATGTCCCACGTCCGGGTGGCGATGCGGTGCAGCAGGATCAACGATCCGGTTTCGAAGATCAGCATGATCGCGCCGAGCAAGCGCGCGAAGACCTGATAACTGAAGTCGTTCAGACCGCCCATCGGCATGATCAAGCGAACGGCGCTGTACGCAGCCTGTGTCGTGTACCCTAACAGCGGAGGGTATTCCGACCACGAGTTCACGTAGGGGTAGTAACCCTGATCGGACAATTGTGCGGTACGATAGTAATGTTGATAATCGGTATAAGCGTTGAGCAGGCCCTGCGGGGTGTATAGAAAAAGGATCGTTACGCGCAGGACGACAAAGAGCACGACAATGGTCTTGAGTTGCGAAGTACGCGATGGTGAGTGGAGAACGGTATCCATTGCGTGCGATTATACATTCGATGGACTGCGTGAGCCAATAAGCAGGCGGCCAACCCTCAATGTCGAAGGCTGGCCGCTTGAATTAAGCTTTGGTCTGAGGTGCACGCAGTGTGAAGGCCATCAGGATGGCGGCCAGCAGCGCCATCGTTGCGCCGAAGAAGAATGGCGCCGATGGGCCGAAGCCACCCCACGATCCGATCCCCTGCCATAACACCCCGGCGATCACGGAAGCCGGAAAGGTCAGGATGCCGAGCACGGCGTTGTAAGTGCCGTAAGCCGTGCCGCGCAAATTCGCCGGTACCAGATCGGCGACCAGCGCATTCGCTGTGCCATACGCCATGCCGTAATACGCGCCGTAGATGACGTAGAGCAGCCAGATTTGCCAACCCGTTTGCGCCAGACCGAAACCAAAGTAGATCGCGGCGTAAACCAACCAGCCGCCGACGATCAGGCGGCGTCGCCCGATCCGATCGGATAATGATCCGGCCGGAGTCGAGATCAACGAGTAGACCAGATTGAAAACAGCCAGCATCGCCAGCACGCCGACCACGTTGAGGCCGCGTTCCTGCGCACGCAAAACCAGGAAGGCGTCGGACGAGTTGCCCAGCGTGAAGATGCCGACGATCACCAGGAAGAGCATGAACGGCCGGCCCAGGCCGCGCAGCGCGAACTTCGGCGCGGCGCGCTGCGATGTGATTGCCACTTCTTTCGCGCCGACAGCCAGCGCCAGCACGGCAACGAGCGCCGGGATCAGGCTGACCAGAACGATCGTGCGGAAAGTCGCTTCTTTCAGATCGACATTGCCGGCTTCCATCAGCCACACGATCAAGATAGCGACCAAAATGCCGACCATCGCTCCGGCCGTGTCGGCAGCGCGATGAAAGCCGAAGGCCAGGCCGCGCTGCCTGGGATCGATCGAATCGGCGACGAGGGCGTCGCGCGGCGCAGTGCGGATGCCTTTGCCGGCTCGATCCGCCCAGCGCACGGCCGCGATGGCCTCCCACGTACTGGCGAAATAAAAGAATGGCTTCGACACAGCCGAAATACCGTACCCGATCACGGCCAACCATTTGCGCGCGCGCAGTTTATCGGACAGCCAGCCGGAGAACAACTTCAAGATACTGGCGGTCGCTTCGGCTACGCCTTCGATGAGGCCGATGATGTTGGTTTTGACGCCCAACACATTGGACAGGAACAACGGTAGGATGTTGATCACCATCTCGCTGGATATGTCCATGAAAAAACTGGCGGCGCTGACGGCCCACACGTTGCGCGGCAGATCGCGCAGCGAGGCTTTCTTTTGTGGTGTTTCTGCAACCGGCGTGGTTTCAACTGGCATGATAGGTTTCTCTCCAAAAGTGGTCAACCATGAAGTGCGATACTATATACCTGACCGTGGATCAATGCAACCGGCGGGTTAACCGGTGACGCCCACGCCTAACACACGCCCGACGATAAAAGTTACCGCCGCTGCGCCCAATCCAAACAATACCTGGCGTGCGCCCGAATACAGTACGGAACGTCCGGTGAACAAGGTGATGATGGTTCCGATCAGGAACAGGCCGGCCGCGCTGCCGATCAGGCTGGCGACGACAGCGCTGGCGCCATTGAAGAAAATGAAAGGAAGCACCGGAATGATCGCGCCCACCGCAAACAGAAAGAATGATGCGATCGCGGCTTCCCACGCCGAGCCGCCTAGCTCCTCAGGATCAATGCCCAACTCATCCCGGCTCAGCGTATCGAGCGCCGTCTCGTGATTGCTCATGAGCTGTTGCGCCAATTGACGGGCCGCGTTCTCCTCTAATCCGCGCGCTTGATAGATCAGCGCGAGTTCTTCGATTTCTTCATCGGGGTTAGTCTCAATCTCTTCTTTTTCCACGCGAATTTGCTTTTCATACAGTTCCCGTGAACTCTGCACAGAAATCCATTCGCCCAGCGCCATGGAGCATGAACCCGCCAGCAGACCGGCGAGGCCAGTCAGCAAAATGGTGCTGTTGGCGAGTGATGCGCCCGCGACACCCATGACAAGGCTCATGTTTGACAGCAATCCATCACTTGCGCCGAGCACGGCAGCGCGCAGCGCATTGCCGCCCGCTGATCGGTGCCGGCCTTCCAGTTGAGCGACCGCGCTGCCTTGCATACCGCCGTGCGTGGTCTGACTGATCGTGCGCATCAGCATGGCGTGTGAGCGTTCTTGCGCGGCCATGCCGGCCGGTGCGCCCTGCTGCGCGTAATTGTGCGTGCCGCGGTCTTCCATGGCAGACAACGAGGGCAGCACCGTGTTCGCGCCAAAGCGGCGCGCCGCCCAGATCAAGGCACGCGTGCGCCACGCTGGTTTGAAAACGGGGACGGACACATTGGCCGCTTTCAACTTTGCGGCCCAGGTGTTGGCATGAGATTCTTCGGTCGCGGCCAGGCGCCGATAGACCTCGGCGATTTTCGGGTTCTTTTCGGCGTCGGCCAGCGCGTGATACAGCGTCGCGCTGTTGCGCTCGTCTTCCCAAAAGGCCCGCCACTGTTTAATGTTGGATGTTTCCATCTCGATCGCACTCCTATTCAATGCTTGATTCGATGCCCTGCCTGGCCGGTGACTTGTTCGACGCCGCGGCCGGCCGGGACACGAGCCACACCCCCAGCAGAATGATCGCACCGCCGATGAGGGTGGCGGACACGATGGCTTCATTCAGCACCAACGCGGCGACGATGACGGTCACGATCGGTTCGATATACAAGAACGATGAGGCGCTGCTGGCCTCGGCTTCATGCAGCACATCGTACCAGAAAATGTAGGCTAAGCCTGAGCACGCCACGCCGAGGAATAGAATGGCCGCCCAGCCGCCGAGCGTGAGCTGCGCGATCTGTGCGAAGCCGTTGGAGGTGATGAAGACCGGCGTCAGCATCAGCCAGCCCAGCGTGATCACGATCGTCATCATCACCGTCGGCTGATAGCGCTTCAGCACCGATTTGCTGATGACGGAAAAGATCGCCCAGTTCGGCGCAGAGGCCAGAGCCAGCGCGTCGCCGGTAGTGACGGGCAAGCCGTGCGCGATCACGTCGGCAAGCTGGCCTTTCGAGACGACGAGCAGCACGCCGAGGGTAGCCAACGTGATGCCGATGATCTTGAGCGGCCCGATCGTTTCTTTCAAGAAGATGGCCGCCAGGATCGCCGCAAACACCGGTATCGCCGCCACGTACCAACCGGTGTTCGTCGCCGATGCGCCTTCAGCCAGGCCGGTTGATTGCAGCATCTGATGCAGCCAGATGCCGTTGAAACCCAGGACGATCAGAATCGGCCAATCCCGCCGGTTGATCACGATGCGTTGGCGGCGCAGACGCAGCGCGACGAACAACACGATCACGCCGAAGGTAAAACGCACTGTCACGACGACGATGGGCGCGACATCGCGCAGGGCCACTTTGGTGGCGATAAACGAGGCGCCCCAGAAGACAACGGTGAGCAGCGCTTTGATGACGGTGGTTGGACGCATGAGCTAACGACCTGATGCGTACTCAGTACAGATTACATTCAATGAACCCACTGTAAGCCAAGAAGCGGTGCTTGTGGCGGAAGCGGTCGACCTTGCCATTGTACAGCTCGCGAAAAGAAACAGGTAATTCGTTGACGACCCTATGCCCGCGTGCTACAATCGATGCACGAGGAATCACATGGCACAACACCAACGTCGAATCTATCTGGACCACGCCGCGACCACGCCGGTCGATGCGCGCGTGATCGAAGCGATGCAGCCGTACTGGTCGGAGCAGTTTGGCAACACCTCGTCGATCCATTCAATCGGGCGTGAGGCGCTGCAAGGACTGGAAGAGGCGCGCCAAACTGTGGCGGCGGTGCTGCATTGCCAGCCGAACGAAATCATCTTTACGGGCTGCGGCACTGAGAGCGATAACCTGGCGCTGCGCGGTGTGGCCTGGGCCGCGCGCCAGAGCAAACGCGGCAATCATCTCATTACTACGCCGATTGAACATCATGCCGTCGGCGAGACGCTTGAGCAGCTGCGCGAATTGCACGGCTTCGATGTGACGCTCGTCGAGGTCGATGAATACGGTCTAGTCGATCCGGACGCGATCGGGCGGGCCATCCGATCGGATACGGTACTCATCAGCGTGATGTATGCCAACAATGAAGTCGGCACGCTGCAGCCGGTTCGCGAGATCGGCCAGATCGCGCGCGCCAGGGGCATTGCCTTTCACACCGACGCCGTGCAGTGCGGCGGCTCGATGACGCTGGATGTGAATCAACTCCACGTCGATTTGCTGGCGCTGTCGGCGCATAAATTCTACGGCCCCAAAGGTGTCGGCGTGTTGTATGCGCGGCACGGCGTTGACCTGGTTTCGACGTTGACGGGTGGTGGGCACGAGCGCGGCCGGCGGCCGGGCACGGTGAATGTGGCCGAGATTGTTGGCTTAGCGCTGGCACTGAAGCTGTCGCAAGAACGACGCGAGATTGAGAGCGCGCGAGTGGCGGCGCTGCGCGATCGATTGGTGGCCGGTGTATTGGAGCAAGTGCCTGACGTTCGATTGACCGGCCATCCCACGCGCCGCCTGTCCAACAGCGCTTCCTTTGCGATTCATGGCGTGGAAGGCGAGACGTTGTTGATGGCGCTCGATCTGGAGGGCATCTGCGTCAGCACCGGATCGGCCTGCACCACCGGCGAAGCCGAACCGTCGTTTGTGTTGACGGCGATGGGACTGCCGCGCGATTGGGCGGTCGGTTCGCTGCGCATGACGCTGGGCCATTTGACGCAGCCGGAAGATATTACGACGGTGCTGGATGTTTTGCCCAGGGTGATCGATCGCTTGCGGAAAAACGATTTGGGTTTGAGTGATTAGGTAACTGGTTAATTGGTCATTAGGCGATTGGTCAACTGGTCAACTGGGAATGAGAAGTCAGTGATCGAAAATCAGAATTCAGAATTCAGAATTCAGAATTCAAAAATCAGGGTCGTCGTGGCGATGAGCGGCGGCGTCGATAGCTCCGTCGCGGCGGCGTTATTAGTCGAGCAGGGCTATGATGTGGTCGGCATCATGCTGAAGTTGTGGAGCGACGGTGACGCGGAGCGCGGCCGGGCCAATCGGTGCTGCACGCCCGCCGATACGGACGCGGCTCGATCGATCGCGCAGCAACTGGATATTCCGTTTTACTTGATCAACATCGCTGATTCGTTTAAGTCCATCGTCGTGGATTACTTCATTAATGAATACGCAGCAGGCCGCACGCCGAACCCATGTCTGGAATGCAATCGTCACGTGCGATTTGAGTTGCTGCTGAACAAAGCACTGGGCCTTGGCGCGCAATACCTGGCGACCGGGCACTACGCTCGCGTGCGGCAAGTCGATGACCAATACCAGCTGCTGCGCGGCGTCGATCCGAAGAAGGATCAAGCGTATGTCTTGAGTGTGCTGGGCCAGCGTGAACTCTCACATGCCATGTGGCCGCTGGGCGAGATGACGAAACCGCAAGTCCGCGAACTCGCCGCCAAGTTTAAGTTGCCGGTGGCAGAAAAAGTCGAGAGCCAGGATTTGTGCTTTTTGGCGAATGGTGATTATCGCGACTTCCTGAATCGGCATGCGCCTGAGGGCGCGATCCGCCCCGGCCCAATCCGCGACACAGCCGGCAAAGTGCTGGGCCAGCATCAGGGCTTGCCGTTTTATACGATCGGTCAGCGCAAGGGCATCGGGCTGGCGGCGGCGGAAGCCTTGTATGTGATCGCGCTGGATGCGGCTGAAAATACGGTGATTGTTGGCACAGCGAATGAACTTGGCCGGCGCGAGTGTACAGCGCGCAATATGCACTACGTCAGTGGCCAAGTGCCTGGCGAGCCATTCCGGGCGATGGCGAAGATTCGATACAAAGCACGCGAAGCCGCCGTAACTGTTTATCCCGATGGCCAGGCTGTGCGCGTGGTCTTTGATGATCCGCAGCGTGACATCACGCCTGGTCAGGGCCTGGTGTTGTTCGATGGCGAGGTCGTGATCGGGCAGGGTTTTATTGAGTAAGCGGGGCTTAGTCGATCGGGAATTGGGGATCAGAGATCGGGATCAGAAATTCGTCAATCCAAAATCCACTGGTGATTATACACATCTCGGTTTTCGCTCTCGATCTGCGTCC
>JADGQE010000137.1 GCA_017882055.1 Thermoflexales bacterium | reverse complement strand
GGCTTATTATACGCAGATTACGGGCGAATATCCACCGCAATTTCTGCACGCGCTTTGGCCTCAATCGAGCGCACGAATTCAGTCTTGGCGTCGGTGTAGGCTTCGCGCCGGGTGCGATATTCTTCCGCCAGACGGCGCTTCAGCTGGTCGTATGCCTGTGCGGCTTCTGGATGAACACGCAGGTAATTACGAAACAGCAAATGCCGTTCCCAGAACTCGCTCGTCGTTTCGACCAGGTGTAAGTGGAATTGATCGCCCACCGGCGGATGCTTGTGGAAGTACAAGCGATAGGGCATCTCGACTTCGTACTCCGGCATATACTCATAACCCAGTTGCGTCGTCAGCGGCTCGATCGTTTGGCGTCCCTCAGCGAGCGTGCGCACACCCGTCAGGATGTCGATGATGGGCTTGGCGCCAAGACCGGGCACGGACGTGCTGCCCACGTGCTCGATCGCGATGATGAACTCGCCGGCCACGCTCAGGATGCGTGTTCGCTCTACTTCGAAAACGTTCGGCCAACCGGGATCGTAATCGACGATGATAATGGGTTGTTTCATAGGATCTTGATTAGGACGCTGATTTCGCTGAAAAACGCTGATCATGTTGCTTGAGTCACTTTCCATCGCATCGATCAAACAGTCAGCGCACTTAGCGTCGATCAGCGTCCTATTTCTGGTCTCGCACCGAACGCTGATCTTGTTGTTTGCACCACCATTCCTTGCGCGAGTTTTCAAAAGAGCGTCGCTTGACTTTAGGTTCTGGACCAAAATTCAGCAGCAAGCCCACTTCATGGGGCGTAGCCTTGAGATAATTAAGCAACTGCGCTTCATGCTCATCGGCTAGCGCCTTGGCAGCCTTCAATTCGACAATGACGGCATCAGCCACTAGCAAATCAGCAAAATACTCCCCAACGATTTCGCCTTCATACAACACCGTAATCGGCGCCTGCGCTTTAACTGTTACATTTCGCTTCCGTAGTTCAAGCGCCATCGCATTCTCATACACTTTTTCCAGAAAGCCGTAGCCAAGTGTTTTGTACACCGCATAAAACGACGCAATGATCTTGTCCGTGATCTCTGAATGCTTGTAAGGCAGTTCGCTTTTACCTGTGTATTGGCTCATGACTATATGCTCCTTCAAAGCGACAGAAAGTCAGCGTCCTATTTTAATCTCCTATCGGACGCTGATCTCGCTGAAAAACGCTGAACTGGCTCTGCTTGGGTCACTTTCCAGCGAGTCGATCAAACTGTCAGCGCCATCAGCGTTGATCAGCGTCCAATTATTCCGCCTGCCACACTTGCGGATCATACGCCGGCAGTTCGCAGCGCAACGCACCGTCTTCACGATAGCCCAACGCGTAACCCGCCTGCATCAGTTGATGGATCTCGCTGGTGCCTTCATAAATAATGGCGCCGCGACTGTTGCGAAGGTATCTTTCGACGTCATACTCGTCGCTGTAACCGTACGCGCCGTGAACTTGAATCGCGTCGTTGGCCGCTTCGAACGATGCATCGGTCGCGTACCACTTCGCCAGCGAAGTCTCGCGCGTGTTGCGCAGGCCCATGTTCTTCAGCCAGCCAGCGCGCAAATACAGCAAACGCGCGGCTTCGTACTTCTGAACCATGTACGCGATCTTCTGCTGAATCAATTGATGCTTGCCGATCTCTTTGCCGAAGGCTTTGCGCGCGTTGGCATACTTCACACTCGCTTCGAGCGAAGCGCGGATCAAGCCGGTGGCGCCCGAGCCAACCGTATAGCGGCCGTTATCGAGCGCCGACATCGCGATGCGGAAACCTTCGCCTTCTTCGCCGATGCGATTCTCCTTCGGTATACGCACGTCACTGCAATTCACCCAGCCGGTCGAGCCGGCCCGCACGCCGAGCTTGCCATGCAGATCGCCGCGTGTTACGCCGGGCCGATCGGTTTCGATCATAAAGGCGGTGATCCCCTCGTGCGGATCTTTGGTAGTCGAATCGGTTTTGGTGAACCACAAAATGTGATGAGCCTTCGTCGCCAGGCTGATCCACATCTTTTCGCCGTTGATGATGTAGTCGCTGCCGTCGCGTCTCGCCGTCGACGACATATTGGCCACATCGCTGCCCACGCCCGGCTCGGTCAGGCCGAACATCGCGCACTTTTCGCCTTTGGCTTGCGGCACAAGGAAACGCTGCTTCTGTTCTTCAGTGCCCCACTGCAAGAGCGCCAAACTATTCAAGCCCATGTGCACCGACATCACCACGCGCAGCGACGTATCGACGGCCTCGAGCTCTTCGCACACCAGTCCAAGCGAAATGTAATCGAACCCCTGCCCGCCATATTTCACCGGGATACAAATGCCGAGAATACCGAGTTCGGCCATGCGCGGCAGCGTGTCGGGGTTCATCGCTTGCCGGCGATCCCAGTCCTTGATCGTCGGCTGAACTTCCTTCGTCGCAAAGTCGCGCACCATTTTTTGAACCATGAGATGCTCAGAGGAAAGGGTAAAGTCCATGATAGGTCTCCTTAGAAAAACTATGGATTGCGTGTATAATTCTACACCAATGACACTAATTCGGCCTGTGCTGCTGTTTATCATCTGCGCCGGCTTGCTGCTCACCGCGCGGCCCGATGACGCGATCACGCAATCGTTCATCGTGCGCGCCGACGAGTATCGCGCGACGTACGCTTACGCGCCCGCCGCCGATTACGTCCGCGTGGCAACTGTTCGTCAACCCTGGAATGCATCGTTATATCTGCGGCTGGGATCGATCGCGGCAGACCAGCACCATTTTGACGAAGCACAAATCCAGCTGGATCTTGCCGGGCAATACGGCGCGGACGCGGCAGCCAGCGCGGCTGTGCGGGCCGAATTGGCCGGGCAACAAAATCGATTCGACGAAGCCGCGTTGCAATGGCAAGTTGTAATCAACACCCAGCCCTACAATCAAGCCGCAGCCCGGAACCTGATCCGGGCTTACGCCAACGCTCAAAATTGGGACGCAGCCCGATCGACCGCAGAAGCCTGGCTGGCCCGCCTGCCCGATTCGCCTCAAGCACAATTGATATTAGCCGAACTGATCGCCGTCGACGATCCCGCCGGCGCACAGGATCATCTTGCCTACGCGCCCGGCGATGCGGCTCGATTGTATATGCCCGTGCTGAATGAATCCGATCATGCGCTGCGATCGGAACTGCTGGGCCGCGTTTATCTATCGCAGGCCAACCTGGCATTGGCCGCGCGCGCCTTTGCCGATGCAATGATCGCGAATCCCGCTTACGCCGAAGCTTATGCGTACTATGGCTTCACGCTCGATCAACTGGGCGAAGATGGCAAGCCGAGTCTCGATCAAGCGATTGCGCTCGATCCGAATTTGATCGTGGCACGCTACTTTCGAGCGCGGCATGAATGGACGCACGGTGATCTCGATAGCGCCCTGGCCGATCTGAAAACCGCGCTCGATCGCGAGCCGCTCAATCGGCTGATCACAGCCGAACTGGGACGAGTGTACTTGCAGCGCAGCGAGTATGCTTCGGCGGAGAAATGGCTCACGGCCGCGCGCGACCTCGATCCGGCTGATCCGGTCGGATGGAAAACATTAGCCGAATTGTATGTCGGCCGCGCTTATGGCTCGCCGGCGCAGGCAGTGTCGACCGCGCAGCAGGCCGTGAACCTCGCGCCCAAGGATGCCGCCGCACACCTGTGGCTGGGCCGCGCCTATTTGATCAGCGGCGATCGCGATCGGGCTGAAGACGAATTGCGACGTTCGATCGAACTGGATCCGCGATCGGCGGTGGCACATTTGTATCTCGGCCGCTTCCTGAGCAAAAGCAGCGAAGAAGGACGCCTGGAGTTTGAGCGGGCGATCGGGCTTGATCCGGACGGGCCAATCGGGGCGCAAGCTAATCGAGCGCTGGAGATGCCGTGAGGGCGCAAGCTGGAAGTTGGAGGTTGGCGGTAACGTCTGCGGCTTGAGATCATCCCTCTAACTTCCAACCTCTTAGCTCCAAGATCGAATCCACTATGGTATAATTCTGCGCGTCTGAAGATTCAAGCAGGAGAAGAAGCAATGGCCCGTCGTTCAAAAAGTCAACTTGCCGCGCAGCGCAACATGCGAATCATGCTCACGATTCTCGCGTTGCTGATCGTCGGCAGCATGGTATTGAGTCTGGTGCAGGCCGTCACGGTGTCACCCGTCGTTCCGGTGTCTACACCGGCAATTATCCGAACCCTGGTACCGCTTACGCCCTGATTCGGAGCAGTGCAAAAAGAAAACGCCTCGATCAAAGTCGGGGCGTTTTGCATTCCGAAGATGCCGCTTCAACCCCGCCCGCGCAGCAGCAAGAGCACAGCGACGGTCATCACCACGGCAAATTCGATCAGCACCCGGCGGCTGAGTCGATCAAGCAGATATTGTCCGGCCAGTCCGACCAGTTCGTAGAAGGCCAGCAGCTGCGCGATGGCGGCCACAAACACGCTGGTATTCCAGTAGTTGATGGCCCAATTGCCTTCTGCCATCACGATGCCGATCGCCACTGACAGCAACACGACTCGGCCGGTACTGGCCCGTGAAGTCCACAGCAGATCGAAAGCCAACGCGAACACAACCAGGAACGTCAACGACGCGCTGATCAAACTGCGCGCCCGCGTGTTCCAGATCAGACCAAACAACAGCACCACCAGCACATAGCCCAGCGCGTTCAGCAACAACCGCGATCGACCGGCCGCCGGACCTTCCGGATCGATCGTGGCGTATTCGGCCGCGCACACCGCCCACAACAGAATACCGGTCACCAACAAACCCGCGACCCAGGTAGCCGCATTCGTGATGTTGCCCAGAATCTGCGAGGCGACCACGACGGTCAGCCCGGGCATGATCCAGTTCGGCAGAACCAGCGTCACTTCACCCCGTCTCACGAGCGGGTGAGCGCGCATCAACGTATCGACGCCGGCGCAGGCCAGGCTGGCCGCCAACAGCGCCACCAGCGTGGTGCCCGAGAATTCAAGGCGCAGCGGTGTGCCGAGAAAAGAGGTGCCGATACCGCTGGTCGGCGACTCGATGAGCGGCATCAGGCTGAGACTAAGCAAAATCAGCGCCACGAGTACGCTCAGGCGCTCACGGTTGATAGTTGTCATTCGTTCAAGCATAGCGCAGTGATTCTACCGCCCGGATGATCTTTTGTCAAAGCGCGGGGCGTGGATTATACTGAGGGAGTGCTGGAGAGAAAGAACGACGGGGTGACAGTGACGAAGGAGCTCAACTGTCACCTTTTCACCCGGTTACCGTGTCAAAGTACAGGAGAAGATTGTGCTCATTGTTTACGCCCTCATCGGTCTCGTCGTCGGCGGAGCCATCAATTATCTGGCCGATAGGCTGCCACGCCGCCGATCGAAATCACAACGTGCGCTTCTGATTCGCAGACTCATCACTGAATTAGTCACCGCGGCAGTGTTTGCGCTGCTTTACGTGCAGCCGCGTTTTGCCGATCCGCTTTTGCTGGTGCTGGCAAGTTTTCACACTTCGGTATTGATCCTCCTCACCATCACCGATCTGGAACATCGCCGCATTCCCAACAAAGTCATTGTGCCGGCGATCGCCGTTGCGGCCTTGACCTCGCCGCTGTTGTTTTACACGGGCTGGTATCTGGCGCTGATCGGCGGCGCGCTTGGCTATGGCTTCTTCTGGCTGGCGGCTGTGATTGGCGGCAAAGCGATCGGGCGCGGGGCGATGGGCGGCGGCGATGTGAAGCTGGCCGCATTCGTCGGCTTGATCACCGGCTTTCCGGGCGTCATCACCGCGCTCGTGGTAACGATCCTGGCGGGCGGCATCATCAGCGCGTTACTATTACTCGTGCGCGTCGTGAATCTGCGCAGCGGCATTCCGTACGGTCCCTTCCTCGTCCTCGGCGGCTTCGTGACGATGGTGTGGGGACAACAAATCATGACGCGCTTCTTTTACGGATAAATAGGGGCAACACACAGACAGGGGGTCAACTATGGACGAGCGCGTCGTACGGGAATTCCGCGAACGTTATCAGGCAGTCGCAATCATTGAGGCTCAGGAACAAAAAGCAAGCACGATCGATCTACGCTGGCAGCAGCTTAACGCGTTGCTGCGGCTGGCCATGGGATTGGGCTTATCCTTAGCAGAGACAGATAACAGCGTCGAATTAATCCGTCAAAGATGGGCTAAGCTGAAGGCAGCACGAACATGATTCCACCCAAAGATGTCACTCCGTTATTAGCGCCGCTGGCTGCTGTGCAGCGAGTGTTAGCCTATTTCAATGAGCAAGGCATGATCATTGGTGGTGTTGCCGTCAGCCTGTTGGGCAAGCCACGCCTGACGGCGGACGTGGACGCAGTCATCCTCCTATCTACCGAAGACTTGCCTCGCCTCATGCAAGCAGCAATCCAGGAAGGGTTGGCGCCACGCCTGAAAGATGCAGAAGACTTTGCTCGTCGTCACCACGTTTTGCTCCTGCGTCATCAGGAAAGCGGCATTGATGTGGATATTTCGTTGGGGATGCTCCCCTTTGAGGTTGAAGCCGTCGAACGCAGTCTCGTCTATCACGTCGGCTCGCTCGCGATTCGCTTGCCCACCGTCGAAGACCTGATCATTTTCAAAGCGGTTGCCCACCGTTCCAAGGATCTACTGGATATTCAGATGCTGGTTGAAGGACATCCCGATCTGGATCGCAAACGAATCAAACGCTGGGTGCGCGAATTTGCCCTGGCCCTGGAGATGCCGGAACTCTGGGATGATATCGCAAAGTGGCTAACTCTCCAACAGTGAGAAGATAAATGGAATTAAAAATCACTCGTCGGCAGAAATCTGAACCACCCGGCGAGAAAGAACTGTGCGAAGAATTTTTCCGAGAGGGACTCTTTCCCTTCGATTGGTCCAACCTGCCCGGCGATTTTTACCCGCCGCATACGCACCCCTTTGATACGATCACTTACATCTTGCAAGGATCAGTGACCTGGATTCTAATGGACACCGGCGAAGAGATTGAGGCCCACGCGGGCGATCGAATCGAGTTGCCGCGCGGGCCTCGTTCACGCAGCGCGCATCGGCTCGCAGGGCGTCGTGTGCGTCGAAGGGCACCGAGATTAAGCAGAAACCTGGTTTCTGAA
Source organism: Thermoflexales bacterium (assembly GCA_017882055.1). GTDB lineage: Bacteria > Chloroflexota > Anaerolineae > Fen-1058 > Fen-1058 > JADGQE01. Next base: position 2,225 of record JADGQE010000137.1, on the reverse strand, counting down.
GGAGCAACCATGTGTGGACGATTTACGCTCACCGTCGATCCGGTCGATCTGCAAATGATGCTTGAGCTGGGCGACCTGCCGGCCGAGCTGCAGCCGCGCTACAACATCGCGCCGACGCAGCCGGTGGCCGTCGTAACGAATCCACAAGATCGCCGCGTCGAACTTTTTGGCTGGGGCTTGATTCCATCGTGGGCTAAAGATCCGACCATCGGCAGCCGAATGATCAACGCCCGCGCCGAGACGCTGCCCGAAAAGCCGGCCTTCAGAGCGGCCTTCAACCAGCGCCGCTGTTTAGTCTTAGCCGATGGATTCTATGAGTGGCAAAAGATCGAACAGGGCAGCCGCACTTTGAAGCAGCCCCATCACATCCAGCTGGCATCGCGCGAGCCGTTCGCTTTCGCGGGTTTGTGGGAAACGTGGAAATCGCCTGCGGGTGAATCGAAGCGCACCTGCACCATCATCACCTGCGAACCGAATGAGTTGATGGCGACCATCCACAATCGCATGCCGGTAATCCTTGACAAGGAAGCCATGTGGGAATGGCTTTACCCCGACGCCTCGCCGATCGCTTTGCGTGCGCTGCTCGTGCCCTACGAGAAGCCGATGGTCATGCATCCGGTCTCAACCCTGGTTAACAAGCCGGAGAACGATACGCCGGAATGTATTGCGTCTGAGGAAACAATGAAGTAACTGCGTAATCTTTTGACCACCCAACAAACAGCGGCGATGGGATATCCACCACCGCCGTTTGTTGATCGAGCTTTGCGGTTACTTTCTTTCTTTGACAAACAGATCGCGCACCGACTCCACCAAAGTCTTCCGGCTGTAGTCCTTGAATTCACCCGCATCGAAGAAAACGCCGTAGCAATGCGGGCAGGCTTCATACCAAATATGCGGCTGCTTGAGATCAACCATGCGTGTCAGCAGCACACCATCTCTGGGGCAGTTAATCTTGCCGACCTCGTTCATCTTCTGACCGGCTGCCGGATCGCCGACATCGATGCCGGCGGCAGCGCCTTTGACATTCTTCAACTGCTGCTGCTCTCGAAAATCGAACCAGACGCCTTGGCAGCCCGTACAGCGATCGACTTCAACGCCTTCGTAGGTGACTTTTTCCATAGCGGCATTACACTTTGGACAATTCATGATGCTCTCCTGAAAATGGATGCTAAATGCGGCCAAATTCCTTCGCCATCTGCGCCGCGCTGAAATGAATCATCGTCGGGCGGCCATGCGGACAGGTACGCGGCGAAGCGCACAACTCTAGCTGCCGGATCAGTTCGCTCATCTCTTGATACGACAACACCTGTCCGCCTTTCACCGCCGCACGTTTGCAAACGCGTGTGATCAATTTGGCTTCCTCGTTCGCGGCAAAAGGCAGATCGCCTGCCATCAAATCTGCGACCAGATCGGCCATCGCTGCCCGGATATCATCGCTGGCCAGCAGCGCCGGCACGCTCCGCACCAGCCACGTACTGCCGCCAAACGGTTCGAGGCTCAAGCCAATCGAATGCAAGACCTCAACGTGCTCTTCGATCAACGTCGCTTCGTCCGGCGAAAATTCGACCGGAAGCGGATCGAGCAAATTCTGCACGGCCATATGCAGCGACGTTTTATCGGCCATGAATTTTTCGTACAGCACTCGCTCATGAGCCGCATGTTGATCGATCAGGTACATGCCTTCCGGCCCTTCAGCGATGATATACGTGGCCCCGATTTGACCGATGACGCGCAAGGGGGGAATCTCTGAACTCTGATTTTGGATTTCTGATTTTGGATTTTGGATTGGAGGCAGTGGCTCTGCGTGTTCCACATCCCTTACGCCTTGCCCTAATTCCCACTCCCCAATCCCTGATCCCTGCTCAACCGTTTGACCGATCCCCGATCCCTGATCAACCAATTGCCCGGTTGACCGATCGACTGGCCGCAGTGATCGCAGCTGCTCAAGGCGCGATGCGGCCAGTTCGTCATGCGCGTCGAAAGTAGGCTGCCACGCCGAAGTAGATTGCGTGGCCTGCACTTGCGGAATCGGGGCATGATCGATCAATGTCCGCCGCACCGCCCGCTGCACCGCGCGAAAGATTACGTCGTTGTTGCGAAAACGCACTTCGGTCTTGGCCGGGTGCACGTTCACATCGACATCTTCAGGATTCACATCCACTTGCACAATGCACAACGGATAACGTCCGACCATCAACAGCGTGTGATAGGCTTGCAGCGCGGCT
>JADGQE010000490.1 GCA_017882055.1 Thermoflexales bacterium | reverse complement strand
GCTGTCAATCGATTGGGGCTTTGCCAGCAAAACAACGGGCTGGGGACTCCGGCTCAAGCAGGACAAGCGGGATGTTCTGTATATGACACCGTGCCAGGGCTACTTCCTGGCCTCCTTCGCGCTGGGCGAAAAGGCCGTGAAGGCCGCCCATACCGGCGACTTACCCGCTACGGTGCTGGCCGTGATCGACAGCGCCAGGAAATATGCCGAGGGCCGAGGTGTGCGACTTGAGGTTAGAAGCGCCAGGGATGTTCGTCACGTGGAAAAGCTGGCTGTCATCAAGATGGCGAACTAACTCTCACTCCTGCGCGAGCGGCGATTGGGATGACGGGCTGTGTGAAGCGTTTGAGATAACCGGATAGCGCCAGCGGGCGCGGTCGGCGTTGGCGTTTCGGTCGGTTGGCTACTACAAAATACGGATCCCCGATAGGTTTACGAAGCAACCGGCTAGGCTACTTCAGGCTTGGCCGATACAGCGGCTGTTGAGCGAGCGTCGATATCATCCGCGTACATCAGAGCCTCACGCCCGCGTTCCCCCGTGCGAATCCGGATGACTTCTTCCACGGGGTAAATGAAAATCAACCCGTCGCCGATATTTCCGGTTTGGGCGACCTGACAGATGGTCTCAACGGTCTTTTCAACATTGTGATCGCTGAGGACGATGTTGATCTGCACGCGCGGCAGCAGGTCCACCCGGTACGTTCCGGAGCGCCCGGTCAGAACGATACCGCCCTGTCGGCCGTGCCCCCGGACTTCAAAGACGTTCATGCCCACGATACCGATCTTGCGCAGGGCGTCTTTGACATCGTTCAACTTTTCTTCGCGAATGATGGCTTCAATTTTCTTGGTCATGCAGAGCTCCTGAGATAATGAATTGAAAGATAGTTTCCTGCGGCACACTCGTCTAAGTGCCCGTCAGGTGTAAGCCGGTTCTCCGTGTTCGCTAATATCCAGGCCCACTTCTTCTGCATTGGACGATACGCGCAGTCCCATCCACCGCTTCAGGACTTGCGCCAACCCGAAGGTGACCCCGAAGGCGAAGGCGATCACGATAACCACCGCCACTGCCTGGATCACGAACTGCATGGGATTGCCGGCGAACAAACCGTTATTGCCGGCCTCGTTCACGGCCTTCGTCGCAAACAGCCCCGTGGCCAGCGCACCCCACAGGCCGCCCATACCATGACATGCCCATACATCCAACGACTCATCCAGGTTTAACCGCTGGCGGAAGCGGATCGCGTAATAGCTGATGGGTGCCGCCACGCCGCCGATGATCAGGGCCGAGAGCGGGGTCACAAAGCCGGAGGCGGGAGTGATGGCAACCAGCCCCACGACCGCGCCGGTAACGATGCCCAGCACGCTCGGTTTGTTGTCACGCCAGCTCAAAAGCATCCAGACCAACCCGGCAGCGGCTGCCGACATGTTGGTCGTCACGAGGGCGTTAACGGCGACACCGTTGGCGGCCAGGGCGCTGCCGCCATTGAAACCAAACCAGCCCATCCACAACAGCCCGGCGCCCAGAACCGAGTAGGGGATGTGGTGCGGTTCGATCGGGGACCGGCCAAAGCCTTTACGCGCGCCGATCACCATGGCAAAAGCCAGGGCGGAAAAACCGGCTGTTATGTGGACGACGGTGCCACCCGCAAAATCCAGAACGCCCAGCTGCTTCAACAAACCGCCTGCGCCCCATGTCCAGTGCGCGACCGGATCGTAAACCAGAGTGGCCCACAGCACGCTAAACACGAGGAAAGTCTTGAAGCGCACCCGCTCGACAAATGCACCTGTAATCAGAGCGGGCGTGATGATGGCAAACATCATTTGATAGGCGGCATACGCCAGATGAGGGATGGTGGGCGCGTAATCGGGGTTGGGTGCGGCGCCTACCCCGGCAAAGCCCAGGTACCGCAAGTTCCCAATGAGGCCGCTCTGACTGTCGCCAAACGCCAGGGTGTAACCGAGCAGCAGCCATTGCACGCTGATCAAGCCGATGGTTACGAAGCTCATGTTCAGCGTCGATAGCACATTCTTTTTGCGCACCATGCCGCCGTAAAAGAAGGCCAGGGCAGGCGTCATGACCATCACCAGCGCGGTGGAAATCAGGACCCACGCCGTGTCTCCTGAATTGATTGTATTCACAGGTCGCTCCTTGTTCCAGACGACAAAAGCCCTCAGAGCGGTCTGCATAGACTTGCTCCGAGGGCTTCGTGGCCCGCTGTGTTATTTGATTAGGGAACTGATGCGAGCGCATTCTAGCAAATCACTGGGAATCTGTCAAATTGAGAATTGCCATGCAGCCATTCTCAATTTGACTTGAATTGCTCGCGGCCATTGCGCGTGCAGTGATCCAGCGTGTAATCTGGCGCAGGAGGCACTTCATCACCGCCATCGGCGCCGTCTTCTTCTGCCCCTGCGGCGTGATCAGATCGACAATCTCGTGTAAAATGGGACTATATCCTATTCCTTTAAGGGAGGTTTCGTGGCTAAACAGTATTCTGCTCAACCGCCGATGACGATCGATCTGAAGAAGAAATACACGGCGACCTTCAAGAC
>JADGQE010000136.1 GCA_017882055.1 Thermoflexales bacterium | reverse complement strand
CCTTGCTGGAAACACACCTGCGTATCGATTGGGTCTACGCTGAAGCAACCCAGCCAGGCTTTGAGAGTATTGGGCCGCAACAGGAACTCATCCCGCCACCGCCCGAGGAAATGGCAATCTTGTACGACCTGGCCCTGCAGGGTAATCTGCGCGGCATTCAGGAGCGAGCGACTCGTTTGGAGCAACTCAATGAAAAGTATCGGCCATTCGCCAGCGAGTTGCAGCAACTGGCGCGCGGCTTCGAAGATAAAGCGCTTATCGCGCTGATTCAACGCTACACGGAGGAAAGATGAGTACACTTTTAGACAAACCTGATAGCCATGACCTCGGCGGGCACACCGTCTTGATCGTTGACGACGATCCAGCCAACTTGAGCGTGATTTCGGATTACCTGGCGGGTGCCGGTTTGGAAGTGTTGATTGCCCGCGATGGCGAAAGCGGTCTACAGAAGGCGCGCTATGCCCGGCCTAATATCATCTTATTGGATGTAGTCATGCCAGGCATAGATGGCTTTGAAGCGTGCCGGCGGTTAAAAACCGACGAGCAGACCAAAGACATTCCAGTGCTTTTCATGACAGCGCTAACCAGCACACGCGATCGCGTTAAAGCGTACGAAGTGGGCGCCATGGACTACGTGACCAAGCCCATTCAGGTAGCGGAACTTCTAGCTCGCGTTCGCGCCCATCTCTCCCTGCACGATATGACGCGACATCTAGCCGAGCAAGAGGCGCAAGTCCAGCAAGCGATCGCCCGGCGAGAAGAGGCCGACACAGCCCTTCAGGTAACCGAGGCTCGCCTGCGCGCGCTGATCGACCAGATACCTTTCGACCTGTGGGCGGCCGACACCGACTTGCGCTACATTCTGCAAAATGCGACCAGCCGCCAGCAGTATGGCAACCTCATCGGCAAGCGAATTGAAGAGCTGAACCTGCCGGCCGAGCTCAAGGCGCAATGGATTGAAAAAGATTATCGCGTGCTCCAGGGCGAGACTCTGCATCAAGACTATGAAACGCGGTCTGGGAGCGAGAAAAGATCCTTCGAGAGCATCGCCGCTCCGGTGATCGTGGGCGAGGTCGTCGTCGGCATTGTCGGCACTGCAATGGATGTGACCGAACGCAAGCAGGTCGAAGAAGAACTACGGCGCTACCGCGAGCATCTGGAAGAAGTGGTCGCCGAACGCACTGCTGAATTGAGCGAAGCCAATCAAAAACTGACTGAGGAAATCGAAGCACGCAAACGGGTCGAAGTCAGACTCAATCAAACCAACCGCATGCTCAAGATCCTCAGCGAATGTAACCAGACCGTGGTACGCGCCACTGATGAGGCAGGACTCTTGCAGAAGATCTGTCGCGTGATGACCGAGCTCGGCGGCTATTCATTGGTGTGGGTGGGCTTTGCCGAGCACGATGCCGCCCAGTCTGTGCGCCCGGTGGCTCGACTCGGTTTTAGAGACGACTATGTGGATACCGTCAACGCCACCTGGGCCGACACGGACCGGGGGCCGATCGGCACAGCCATCCGCACAGGACAACCCGCCATTGTTAACGACATCCAAACCGATCCCAGTTTCGAGCCCTGGCGAACGGAAGCCAGTCAGCGCGGCTACGCCTCAGCCATCGCACTGCCGTTAAACTTCGAGGGCCGCACGTTGGGCACGCTGAATATCTACGCGGCCCAACCGAATGCTTTTCATGCAGAAGAAGTGAAATTATTGATGGAGCTGGCCGGTGATTTAGCCTATGGCATCATCTCACTGCGCACACGCGCTGAGCGTCAACAGGCCGAGACAGCGTTGGCTGAACAACACCATTTGCTGCGGACTCTGATCGATGCGATGCCCGACCGCATCTATGTGAAAGATACCGACAGCCGGTTTCTGTTGGCCAATGACATGGTCGCCTGGGTCATGGGCACGACCCCGGAGGAGGCCATCGGCAAACGCGATTTCGATTTTTTCCCGCAGGAACTAGCTGAGCAGTATTATGCGGACGAACAAGCGCTCCTCGCGTCCGGGCAAGCACTGATCGATCGCGAGGAACGGGAGGTCGATCTCGCGGGTAACGTGCATTGGATTTCCACGACGAAAGTGCCCTTTCGGGATGAACAAGGAAAGCTCAAGGGCTTCGTTGGCATTGGCCGTGATATTACCGTGCGCAAAGAGATGGAATACGTTTTGCGCCAGGCTCGTGATGAACTGGAAGCGCGCGTTGAGGAGCGCACCGCCGAACTCAAGACAGCGAACAAGCAGCTGGCGGCGCTTTACCGGGTGGGTCAAATCATTACAGCCCCCTTGCAGCTTCATGCGGTGCTTAATGCGATTGCCTACCATACAGTCGAATTGCTCGGCTCGGACACAGGGGTGATATTGCTGCTGGACGATGCCGGGGAAACCCTGACGATCAAAGGAGCCTATGGACTTAGCCAAGAAGTGATCGAGGGAACCCGCGATCGGATCGGCGAAAGCATCGCGGGTCGAGTGGCACAAACCGGTCAGCCGATCATTGCCAACGACTTGCCCAATAATGCTCGTTTCGACAACCCCTCGGCAGGCAATGAAGGACTATTGGCTTGCGCCAGCGTACCGTTATCGGTCGGAGGCAGGATCATCGGGACTCTGGACGTCCACAGCAAAGTCGATCGCAATGCCTTCAATGAAGAACATATTCGAATTCTGAGCCTGTTAGCCAGCCAGGCCGCCATCGCTATTGAAAATGCTCGACTGTATGGACAACTGCAACAAGCCCATGCTGAACTGGAAGTGCGGGTACAACAGCGGACCGCTGAATTAGTTACTGCCAACGCATACTTGCAGCAGGAGATTGTCGAGCGCCAAAAGGTCGAGCAGGCGCGAGCGGCCTTCTATCGCATCTCCGAGGCAGCACAGGCTGCTCAAAACCTGGACGCTCTCTTTGGCTCGATTCACGCCATTGTGGGGGAGCTAATGCCGGCGAAAAATTTCTACATCGCACTCTACGAGGTGGCGACTAATTTGTTTAGCTTCCCTTATCATGCCGATGAACTGGACTTGACTTGGGCACCCGCACAGCCAGGCCAGGGCCTGACCGAATATGTGCTGAGGACCGGCAAGCCACTGCTGGCAACTCCGCAGGTATTCGAGCAACTTGTGCAATCCGGGCAAGTGAAGTTAGTGGGTTCACCATCGATAGACTGGCTGGGCGTACCGTTGAAAACGCAACGCGGTGAAACGATCGGTGTCATGGCGATTCAGACCTACACAGAGACGATTCGGTTTAGTGAAGCGGACCTAAATATGCTCGTGTTTGTCTCCACTCAGGTGGCGATGACCATCGAACGAAAGCAAGCCGAGGAACGCGAGCATCACCTCACGCGCAACCTGCGCGCCATGGTAGAAGCAGTGGATGAACTCATCGCCTGTCCGGATCTGGATACGTTTTTCCGGCGAGCAGTTGAGCTGGCCCGTGAAAAGCTCAATGTGGAACGCAGCGCCATTTTCTTGCTCGACCCTATGCGCCAATGCATGCTCGGCACCTATGGCACAGACCGTCAGGGCCATACCACCGACGAGCGCCACGCGACGCTTCCGCCGGGTGTCCCGGCCGTGCTTCTTAATCCCCTCTCAAAACTGTGGCTGATGGAGGAACGAGAACACAGCTACTGGGATGGCGATCAGATTCGCGTCTTCGACAAGGGTTGGGTTGTTACGACGGTGATCCGTATCGGCGACGAACCGATCGGCACCTTTTCTAATGACACGGCCATCAGCCACGCCCCGCTCGACGAGGTGACCCAGGAAACGATCGCGATCTATTGTTCCTTGTTAGGCAATATCATCAAACGCAAACGGGCCGACGACGAAGTTCGCCGCCGGGCAACCCAGCTAGAGGCTATCAACGCGATCATTTCGACTGCGGCAACCGCAGCAGATCTGCCAGAATTACTGGAGATCGCCCTGGATCGCACTCTCCAGGCTTTCGCTCTGAAACAGGGCAGCATCTGGGTTGCCGATCAGGTCGTGCAGCGTAACCTGCCCGTCGAGGTATCGCCAACCATGATGCAAATAGCGTCGATGATTGGAACCGACCTGTCCAGCGCTATCGCCATACCGAACTGGCAGACCGAAGCCATCGACGGAAACTGGTGGGCAGTCCGTTCGCAAATGGTTCAGTTTGGCATCCTGGCCTCCGTCGTTGCTCCCATCCCGGCCAAAGACCAACGCATCGGCGGATTGGCCGTCGCGTCAGCCGAGCCACGCGTGTGGTCGCGCGAAGACGTTGCGCTGGTCGAAGCCATCGGACGACAATTGGGCGCCACGGCAGAACGCTTGCGGTTGCTGCAGGAGGTTCGCCAGCAAGCAGACGAACTGGCGGCGGTGGTTGCCCGGTTGCAAGAGATGGATCGCCTGAAGAACGAGTTCATTCAAAACACTTCGCACGAATTGCGCACGCCGATTGGCATCATTCGGGGCTATGCCGAGCTGCTCGAAACTAATGAGCTGGGCGAGCTGCAACCCGATCAACTCGAACCGATCCGAATCATTGCGCGTCGCGCACGCATGCTGGGCAACCTGGTCGAAGATATTACCGCCATTCTGGAGATGGAGACGCAAGCCGTAACGCGAGAACCGATGGACATGGCACAACTGGTCCGCGCGATGGTCGATGAGTTCCAGATCGCTGCAAAGCGGGCCGAATTAGCCTTAACGGCTGAGATTGAATCGAGTGTGCCTGAGTTTTATGGCGACACAGTCGCGCTGCGGCGAGTATTGGACAATTTAGTCAGTAATGCTTTCAAGTTTACCAAAGCCGGCGGGCGTGTCACGCTTCGCCTGCGATTGGAAAGCGGAACGGTCGTGCTTGAAGTAGCCGATACGGGTATCGGTATTCCAAGTGATAAGCTGGAACGGGTCTTCGATCGGTTTTACCAGGTGGATGGCAGTGCCACTCGCCACTATGGCGGCATGGGGCTTGGATTAGCGCTGGTCAAAGAGGTCGTCAAGGCACATGGCGGACAAATCAACGTAACCAGTCAGGTAGGTGTAGGCACCACCTTCACGATTACGTTGCCCGTCGCCGAGACATGGACGACTCCGTGAGAAAATGCCAGAGACACTTCGGTACATAGCGATTATCCCTGCCCGTCCATAAGTTCAGGAGCACTGAAGCGAAATACGCATAACGATTGGACGGCCACGCTGAATTGCGCTATCTTTAGGCCCGTTGTGTGGCTCCCGCCATTCATGCAGTGTGTGCGAATTTATCAAAGGCAAATCCTTGAACACCTTTATTCATCACCTATCGACGATTCATCAACCCGCTCTGCTCGCACTGGCCGATGGCACACTGTGGCCCGGCCAATCTTTCGGCTTCATCGGCAAACGCACCGGCGAAGTCGTTTTCAACACCAGCCTCACCGGCTATCAAGAGATCCTCACCGATCCTTCGTATCACGGTCAGATCGTCGTGATGTGCCAGCCTCACATCGGCAACTACGGCACGAATGAAGAAGATGATGAATCTGATCGCGTGTGGCTGTCCGGCTTTGTCGTGCGCGCTGCCAGCCCGGTGACCAGCAATTGGCGCAGTACACAGTCGCTGGACGAGTATTTGCGAAGTCGCCACGTCGTCGGCATCACCGATGTGGACACACGCGCGCTCGTGATACACATTCGCACGCGTGGTGCGATGAATGCCGCGATCGCAAGCGGGGACACCAACCCCGATCGGCTAATCGCGCTCGCTCGATCCGCGCCGGACATGAATGGACTCGATCTCGCCAGGGAAGTGACCTGCGCTGCGCTATATCGATCCAGCTTTCAATCGGGCGCTTCCAGATTTCATGTAGTCGCCTACGATTACGGCATCAAGCGCAACATCCTGCGCCTGTTGGCCGAACACGATTGCCGCGTCACAGTCGTACCGGCGCAGACGTCCGCAGCCGAGGTGTTGGCGCTGAAGCCCGACGGTGTGTTCTTGTCCAACGGTCCCGGCGATCCGGCCGCTGTCACATACGGCATCGACAACATCAAACGGCTATTGGGCCACGTGCCGATCTTCGGCATCTGCCTCGGTCATCAACTTTTGGGCCTGGCGCTTGGCGGTGAAACTTATAAACTAAAATTCGGCCACCGCGGCGGCAATCAACCGGTGAAGCAGCTGTCCACCAGCACCGTTGCGATCTCCAGCCACAATCACGGCTTCGCCGTTCGCGCCGACAGCCTGCCAGCGAACGTCGAGGTTACTCACGTCAACTTGAATGATGGTTGTGTCGAAGGACTGAGCGTGCCTTCGTTGCGCGCCTTCTCAGTGCAGTATCACCCTGAAGCCGCGCCCGGTCCGCACGATGCGCGACCACTCTTTGGCCAGTTTGTCGAACTGATGCAGAGGTAATGCCATGCAGACTCGCTTAGCAATACCAGACGACGCGGCCGCCATCGCCCGCATTTACAATCACGGCATCGAGGATCGTATCGCCACTTTTGAAACGCACCCGCGTTCTGCTGAGGATGTGCGGCAATGGTTCGACAATATTCATCCGATCGTAGCGGTAGAAGACAACGGCGAAGTGATCGCTTTTGCAGCCACATCGACTTATCGACCGCGAGAATGCTATGCGGGCATCGTCGAGTTCTCAGTCTATGTGGCTCGTGAGGCACGTCGACGCGGCGCAGGACGTGCAGCAATGGGAGCCTTGCTTCACGAGGCCGAACGCCATGGCTTTTGGAAACTGGTCTCGCGCGTGTTCGTAGAAAACACAGCCAGCCGTGCCTTGCTGCGCGAGATCGGCTTCCGCGAGATCGGCGTGTACGAAAAGCACGGCAAACTTGACGGCACCTGGCGTGACGTCGTGATCGTCGAGTATCTTATCAAGTCAAACTTGAAATGATCTATCAGCTGAATTCAATCAGCAACACTTGCACTCACTGCGTTCGCGCAGTGCAGTGTCAGCAATCTAAAATCTGAAATCTGAAATCTGAAATCCAAAATGCCCAAACGCGCTGATCTCCATTCCATTCTCATTCTCGGCTCCGGACCGATCGTGATCGGCCAGGGCTGCGAGTTCGATTATTCGGGCGTACAGGCTTGCAAAGCGCTGCGTCACGAAGGCTTCCGCGTCATCCTGGTCAATTCCAACCCGGCCACAATCATGACCGATCCGGAATTCGCCGATGCGACCTACATCGAGCCGCTCACCGTCGAGATCGTCGAGAAGATCATCGCCGCCGAACAACCCGATGCACTGCTGCCGACGGTCGGCGGGCAAACCGGGCTGAACCTCGCGATGGATCTGGCGCACGCCGGTGTGCTCGAAAAATACCACGTTCAATTGATCGGCGCGCAGACCCGTGCCATCGAATTGGCCGAAGATCGCCTGAAGTTCAAGGAAGCAATGATCGCGGCGGGGCTAGCCGTACCGCAATCAGGCTTAGCCCGATCGCTGGGCGAGGCCGAGGCAATCGCGCAGCAAGTGGGCTATCCGTGTCTGATTCGTCCGTCTTTCACTCTGGGCGGATCGGGCGCGGGCATCGCACATTCGCCGGCTGAATTTCGCGGCCTTGTCGAACACGGCCTGTTTGAATCGCCGGTTAGCGAAGTGTTGATCGAGCAATCGGTGCTGGGCTGGAAAGAATACGAACTCGAAGTCATGCGCGATCGCGCCGATAACTTCGTCGTCGTGTGCTCGATCGAAAACGTCGATCCGATGGGCGTGCATACCGGCGACAGCATCACCGTCGCGCCCGCGCAGACTTTAACCGATCGCGAATATCAGCGGCTGCGCGACATGGCGCGCATCGTCATTCAAACCGTCGGCGTGGAGACCGGCGGCTCGAATGTGCAGTTCGCCGTCAATCCCAGGAACGGCGAGGCTCTCATCATTGAGATGAATCCACGCGTCAGTCGATCATCGGCGCTGGCCTCCAAGGCCACCGGTTTTCCCATCGCCAAGATCGCGGCGCTGCTGGCGGTAGGCTATACGCTCGACGAAATCCCCAACGACATCACACGCGTCACACCCGCTTCCTTTGAGCCCTCGATCGATTACTGCGTCGTCAAGATTCCACGCTGGAACTTTGAAAAGTTCCCCGGCGCCGATGTGGTACTCGGCCCGCAGATGAAATCTGTCGGCGAGGTCATGGCAATCGGGCGCACGTTTCCGGAAGCGCTCAACAAAGCCATTCGTGGATTGGAGATCGGCGTCAGCGGGTTCGGCCGCGATTTAGCCAAACGTATTAGTGATCCGGCTGCATTGCGCGTGCCCACCGCCCAACGCCTGTTTGCCGTAGCCGCCGCCATCAGCGAAGGCCGCAGCCTTGACGATGTGGTTGCGCAGACACAAATCGATCCGTGGTTTGTGGCGCAGCTGGTCGAGCTGCTCAAGATTGAAACTGAGCTAAGTCATTACACTTTGGACACTTTGCCACGCGACTTATTGTACACCGCGAAACGATACGGCTTCTCGGATAAACAAATCGCCTCGGTGTTAAGCGCTCAGCCGGCGGCAGTTCGTCAGCATCGGCTCGCGCAAGACATCAAGCCCGTTTATTATCGCGTCGATACCTGCGCTGCCGAGTTCGAAGCTTTCACCCCTTATCTATATTCCACCTACGAATCACACGACGAAGCCGCGCCGACGAAGAACCGCAAAGTCATCATCCTGGGGGGCGGGCCTAATCGCATCGGGCAAGGCATCGAGTTTGATTACTGCTGCGTGCAGGCTTGCTTCGCGCTGAAGTCGCTGGGCTTCGAGACGATCATGATCAACTGCAACCCGGAGACGGTGAGCACCGATTACGACACGGCCGATCGATTGTACTTCGAGCCGCTGACGCTTGAAGACGTACTCAACGTGATCGATGAAGAACAACCCGAAGGTGTGATCGTACAATTCGGCGGGCAGACGCCGATCAATCTGGCGCGCGGTTTAGCCGAGGCCGGTGCGCCGATCTGGGGAACAACGCCGGACTCGATCGATCTCGCGGAAGACCGAGTGCGATTCGGCCAGCTGCTGCGCGACCTCGATGTGCCGCATCCCGATTGGGGCACGGCTCAATCGTTGGACGCGGCCCGGCGAGTTGCAGCGCGCATCGGTTATCCGGTGCTCGTGCGGCCTTCATATGTGCTCGGCGGACGTGCGATGGAAATTGCCTACGATGATACTTCGCTCGCGTCATTTCTGGCCGCAGCCGCGGCAGCTTCGCCGGATGGGCCGGTGCTGATCGATCATTACCTGGAAGATGCGTTTGAGATCGACGTCGATGCGCTGTGCGATGGCGAGCGCGTGGTCATTGCCGGTGTGATGCAGCACGTCGAAGAAGCCGGCGTGCATTCGGGCGACAGTGCCTGCGTGCTGCCGCCCTACAAGATCAGCCAGTACCACCTCAGCATCATTCACGATTACACTGAAAAGTTAGGATTGGCGCTGAAAGTC
>JADGQE010000489.1 GCA_017882055.1 Thermoflexales bacterium | reverse complement strand
CGTCGACCGGCGACAAATGATAGATTAAGCGCATGACCGATCAGTCCCTGGTCTTCAGCGTGCTATCCAGTTTCTCCAGATCATCGATCAAGCCTTTGATCACATCGAAGCCGCCCTGCCAGAAGGCCGGCGACGCGATGTCGATGCCGGCCTCCGACAGGATCCTGGCCGGCGATTCCGAACCGCCATACGCCAGGATCTTCAGATACTTCGGCTTGAAGGCTTCGCCCTCTGAGCGATACTGCCGATACAACGCATAAACCAGCAGCTGACCGAAGCTATAGGCATAGGTATAAAACGGCGTGTGATAGAAGTGCGGGATCGAGATCCACTCCCACTTGAACTCGTCGCCCACTTCGACCGAATCGCCGAACTGCTCGGCCAGCGTCGATCGATAATACGTCGAGATCTCGTCGACCGATTGGCCGGCCGCGACCAGGCGATGCGCCTCGCGCTCGAATAAGGTGAAGTAAGCCTGACGCTGCACCGTGGCATAAGCGCCGTCGATCATATTCGCCAGCAGATCGCGCCGCACGGCCAGATCAGTTTCATCTCGCAACAGCCGCTCGGTCAACAGTATTTCGCTAAAAGTCGAGGCCGTTTCAGCCAGCGGCAGTGACGAATGAAAGGTCAGCAGCGAATGGTCGGCCGCCATCAACGCGTGAACCGCGTGACCCAATTCATGCGCCAGCGTCGCGACATCACGTGCCCGCCCGGAGAAGTTGATCAGCACCCACGGCGACACGCCAGGCAGCACGCCGTAACAAAACGCGCCGCCGCGCTTGCCCGGCCGCGGCGTCGAATCGATGTGACCGTCGGCAAAGATGCGCCGCGCCTGATCAGCCAGCACGGGTGAGAAATCACGGAAGCTGTTCAAGACCATCTCCACCGACGCGGCATAGTCATATTTCTTTTCGGCTTCGAGCAACGGCGCGTAGATGTCATAGCGGCGCAGCCGGTTGAGGCCCAGCCACTTCGCTTTCAATTTGAAGTAGCGCTGAAAAAGAGGGTTGTTCTGCTGGCAGACCGACAACAGAACGCCGGTGACCGCATCGGGGATATCATTGGCCAGGTTGCGAGCCGAGATCGGTTCGGCAAAATGCCGCAGCTGCAGCATTTCGGCCTGCCAGTCGCGCACGCGGTAGTTGTAAATCTCCGCCAGGGTCGTGCTATTTTCGGCGTACACGCGATACAGCTCGCGATAAGCCGCAGCCCGCACGTCCGCCGAAGGATGCCGCGCATACGCGCCCAATTCATCGCGCGTCAGCGTCTGGCGCTGGCCGTCCACTTCAAGCGTGAAGACGAAACGATTGGTGAGCATGTCGTAGATCGTCACTAACGCGTCGATGCCATTGACGTCCTTGAGCGTGATGATCTGTTCTTCGGATTCGGTCAGCGTGTATGGCTTAAAATGCCGGAGCGCTTCCAGGTAATAGCGGCGATCACCGCTGACCTTGATCAATCGCTCGGCCGTGGCAGCATCCATGTTTTTGAGCCAGAGGCTGAAGAACAACATTCGATTACTGACGGCGGCCAACATTTGATCGATCCGGCCTTTGAAGTTCAACGCCGGCTGATGCTGAGTATCTTCCGTGAACCACAGAAAGGCATACGCACCCAGTCGTCGCGCGCCGGTACTGACCGATTCGTAGCGCTGCAGAATATTGAGGAAAGCAGCCTCGGAGATATCGGGCGACAACTGCGGTCGAGCCGATTCCAGATCGCCCAGGGTCTCTTCCAATTGCGAAAGGGAATCATTCAACTGCGGACCATCGGGCCCAGCCAGCAAATCCGTCAGACTCCAGCGGGTTTGTTCAAATAGGCTTTTCAATGTAAACTCCTCGTAACGTGGTGAGTGTAGTCTACTCCCAGAATAGCGAGTCGTCAAACAACTTGGCCGCAGTGCAGGGGAAAAATCGTGCTAAGAGTGATCGCATACGGGGTGGGTGGCGCGATAGTGGGTTGGATCGCCGCCGCATTGGGCACGCTCATCCTGGCCGTCATCGCCGGCATTCTCGAAGCGACTGAGATCAGAATACTTATCGTGTTAGCCGTGTTGATCGCGCTCGTCATACCGATTCTTCCGTCGATTGTAGTCGGCAGTCTGATAAAGATCGGCGGGGCCAGCAGCAAATTAAGCAGCAAGGCCCTGGGGTGGACGGCGGCAGGGATCACAATTGTCTTCGTCGCCGTGCCGCTGCTGATGATCACACAGGATGGTTTGCCGACCACACTCATGACGAGTGCACTGGATCTACCCAACTGGGTTGGTACAGCATTCATGGGGTATACTGTCATTGCGGCGTTGCTCAGTCCGGCTTTGGCTTATGCCCTGAGCGCGGACTTGCCAATTGGAGGAAACGGTCCACCTGCGGCCACGCCGAGCAATTGACGGTCGTCGCTGATGGCCATCTATTGACTTGAGGCTGCATCCGCGCGAATCGCTTTACAATCGAATATGTTTCTGGGCGGGGGCCGAAATCAGAAAGCTCTTTGTAAGGAGGACATGATGAAACGCATCTGGATAGTTCTATTCATCGGAGTTGTGACACTGCTCAGCTGTA
>JADGQE010000135.1 GCA_017882055.1 Thermoflexales bacterium | reverse complement strand
GCCAGCCCCACGCCCGTTCCTTCGCTATTGACCTCGAGTTTATCGAACAATCCAAACACCTTCTGGTGGTAGCGGCGCTCAATGCCGATGCCATTGTCGCGCACATAGTAGACGGGCAGGCCGGTTTCAGCGGCTCGCTCTCCGATCTCGATGTACGGCCTGGGCTGATCGCCCATGAACTTCACCGCATTGTCTAACAGGTTTTGCATCACTTCCAGGAGTCGGGCATGATCACCATAGACCGTGGACTGTCCCGGCATGATCTCGATCTGCACTTTGCGCCCGGCGATTTGGCCGGCCACCAGCGCCACCGCTTCGTGCACCAGGGCCTGGAGCGATATTTCCTCCGGCGGATTGATTAAGCGGCCAACGCGTGACAGGTCCAGGAGATCATTTAGCAGCAGCTGCATTTTGCTGGTCGCGTTTTCAATGCGCGCGATATCGGCTTTCAGCCGATCGAGCTTGCCGGCGCGTGCATCTTCTTCCATAAAGCCCAGAAAGCCTCGAATGGTGATCAGCGGGCTTTTGAGATCGTGCGACACGGTATAGGTGAAACGCTCCAGTTCGGCGTTCTTGCCTTCCAACTCTTGAATCAGAGTTTCACGTTCGGCCTCGGCGCGTTTGCGCTCGGTAATGTCGAGCGCGGCCGTCAAGGTATGCGCCCGGCCATTCAGTTCGATCTTCTCGGCCGACATTAGGATTACGCCAACCTGGCCCGACTGGCGGCGGAAATGCAATTCCCGATCTTTGACTGCGCCCGAAGTCTCGAAGGTACGCCTGACCAGCTCACGATCCTCTGGACGCTCCCATATTTGTAATTCGGACGCGCGCTGACCGATCACTTCATCGCGGCTGTAGCCGAGTGTCCCGACAAACGCCTGATTGACATCGATGTATCGGCCCTCGGAATCTTCAATGGTCATCATCACGGGCGTGGAGTGAAAGGCTTTGTAGAATTTCTCTTCTGAAATGCGCAGCTCGGCTTCCACGCGCTGGCGTTCCTGCAATTCGTGCTGGGCCGCGGTATACAAGCGGGCGTTGTCCAGCGCAATCGAGGCCAGCTCGGCAAAGCGGCTTAGGAGATCGACCTGTTCGTCGCTGATGGTCAAGCCGGCCTCGGCATGGGCGAGGCCGAGCACGCCGATCACTTGCGATCCGGATTTGAGCGGCACACCCACCAGGGTGTGCAACAGGCCGGTGGGAAAATTGACCGGCCGCTCCGGCCATGCATCGAAATCTTCAATTCGGAAGGGCAGACCGGTCTGCCACACTCTCCCGCTCACCCCTTCATTGATGGGTGTTCGGTAGCCGGCGAGCTGGTTGTAGATGCCGACGCCGACACGGACCTCGGCATAGCCGGCATCCGGCCTAATTAAATCGATGAAGCCATGCGGCATGCCCAGCAGCGCGCCGGCCCGCCAGACGATCGCTTCCAGCAAATCCGATAGGTCAAGCCGATCGATCAGGGCTAAGGTCGTCGCATGCAGCGCGGACAGATACTCGTTCTGACGGCGCAGGGCTTGTTCACGTTGGATCACATTCTCCCGGGCAATCTTGCGCTCGGTGATATCGCGCGCCGCAACCAGCAGTCGTTCCTGACCGCCGATGGTGGCACGCCGCATGTTCTCTTCCACCCAGAACAGGCGGCCGTCTTTGGCTTTGGCCTGCCACTCAAAAATCTGCGGCTCCCCGCCGGCCGCTTTTTGCATCCAGCCCAGCGCCTCTGGTTGAGTATAAGGCGGTTCGCCTGAACTGAGATCCTGGGTGTTGAGCTGGCAGATTTCTGAGCGGGTGTAACCGTACATTTCGCACGTTTTGCGATTGACGTCGAGGATGCGGCCGGTGGCCAGGTCGTACACAAAGACGGCGTCGTTGACGGCCTCGAAGATCGTTCTGAAACGATCTTCACTTTCCCGCAGGGCGGTCTGCGTCGAGGTCAATCTGGCCACCTGTTGTTCCAGCGATTGGATCAGGATCTGCAGCCGGCCCGTCATACTGTTGAACGCCGTTGCCAGCACGCCGATCTCGTCGTTGGATTCGACGCGAGCTCGCGCCATCAAATCGCCGGCAGCGACTTTGCGCGCGACCGCGGTCAAGCGGGTGATCGGACGCATGATCCGTTGTGAGAGAGCGAGAGCTGCCCCGGTGATCAAACAGGCTATCACACAGGCCAACAGCGTTGTGGCCCGCGTCTGATCTTCAACCGGGGCGAGGAATACGGCCTGGGGTTGAAAGAAAACCACCGACCAGGCCGGCTGCGTCTTCATTGGAGCAACGGCCGCCGAACTCGGCCGATCGTCGAACGGAGTCGGCGCGGCCTCGAAGAAGGGCCGTGTTGCCGCGTGATTCAAACCGGCCTCGAGATCGGGCAGATTAACCGATAGACTTTCTAGTGGCAACCTGGGTAAACGGCGCAGGCTTTGAAGTTGGGCGGCGCGCGCCGGATCGAGCGGCACAATCGATTGGGCGACCAGCTCGAGTTTCAGGCCGTGCGCCAACAGGATATGATTTTCGTCGAGCAGCACCGCGAACGATTGCGAACCGGCCTGTCCGTTGTTGAGCGCGACCAGGTGCTGTAAAATAATAGCTGTGTAGCGAACCCGCAGTAAGCCGATGACTTCCTCACGATCGTTCCGTACGGGCGTACTAAAATACAGCGCGCTTTCATTCGTCTCCTCAAATTCCACCGGGGATGCGTAAGGCCGTCCGTCTTGCATCGGGGTTAAGAAATAATCCCGCCTGGATTCGTCGGTACCGACATCGCCCGGATGGGTATCTGCGATATTCTTACCCGAACGATCCAGCAAGGCGTAGGAGCGAACAAAGAGTTGATCTTTGCTGGCGAGGGCGCGCAGCTCATTAATGGCCCGTTCACCCTGCATGCTATTCAGCTGCCGGGCGGCGGGCAGATTGAGAAAGTCGGTCAAGCCCGGCAGCCTGGCTTCAACCTGAATAGCCTCCACGTTGCCCTGTACAAAATTGTCCAGACGGTCGGCCGTGCTGGTAGCCGCCGCAAACAGCGTTTGGTTCGCTTTGTCGATCAAGACCTGCCGTGTATTCAAAATGAGGACGAACGACACCGTCGCGGCCGAGATGACGCCGGCGGCCAGCAACACCAGGATCAGTTTGGCGCGCAGTGTGTAATAGCGAAACTGCCGGGCCATCAGGAGACCGCAGGCCAGGCAGCCGATGATCGACGTGAGCATGACGGTGTAGATCGTCGGTCCTGGAAATAACATGCGGAAGGGCAGCTCGATCTGATCTAGCGCGATGATCGCGAGTCCGATGATGATACTGACCAGGACAGCCCGGCGGGCTTGTTTCCACGGCAATGTTTGACTGGTGACTAACAGCACCAGAATAATCAGCATGAGTCCCAGGATGAAGCCGATGGCTTCGACCAGGCCGGTGACGATCAAGAAGAGGATGCTTAATCCACTGACGATAATCCATGTGCCGGTCTCGAAGTGGTTCTGCCGGAACTGCCTCAGGCCAAAGACAACGGCCGCGCCAAATGCCAGAATAACCGCGGCTATCACCGCCGGTTGCCAGGCCTGGAGTTGAATGGCCAAAACAAGGCAGACGAGACCAGCGATGGTTGCGGCGCCGAGCAAAGCGATGGCGGCATCCCGTGCCTGACGAGTTTGTGCCAATCTCTGGGCGGGTGCCTGGAGGTCGCGGTGATCTGTGGCTGTCGAACCTGGCCCGGAAGATGTCATGTCGTGGCTTGCTTGAAGAACGCTAGATCGAGCCGTCTTATTGGCTATCGCTGCGGATGCGCCGCTTCACATCGACGACGCAACCGGCAGCGTGACGGTGAAGGTGCTGCCCTGACCTGGCCGGCTCGTCACTTTTACGGTGCCGCCGTTAGACTCGACGACTTCTTTGACCAGGGCCAAACCCAGGCCGGTGCCGCCATAGCGCCGGCTCATGCGGCCATCTACCTGGTAAAACCTTTCAAAGACGCGGTCCAGTTTGTCTTCTGGAATGCCGATGCCGGTGTCGGCCACTTCCATGACGAGGTTCTGTTCTGCCTGCCGCAGCCGCACCGAGATTTGCCCGCCCGCCGGCGTGAATTTAAGCGCGTTACTGAGCAGATTATCCAGCACCCGGTGTAGATGCGTCGAATCGCCCAGAGCCGCGGGCAGATCAGGCTCGACATCCGTATGCAAGGTCAACCCGGCTTTCTCGGCCGCAACCTGAAAGTCCACGACCAGCTT
Organism: Thermoflexales bacterium; assembly: GCA_017882055.1. Lineage (GTDB taxonomy): Bacteria > Chloroflexota > Anaerolineae > Fen-1058 > Fen-1058 > JADGQE01. The sequence goes on along the minus strand of JADGQE010000135.1, from coordinate 5,213 downwards.
GCGGACGATCTCGCTGAGATTCACGGCCTCGGTTTGGATTTGCTGAGTATCCGCTTCAAGGATGGTCTTGAGATCGTCGACGAGTTCGGTCAGCAGTTTCAGCCGGCGCGCGACCACCATCACGGGTTCACGCTGAATCTCCTGCAGCTCGCCGAGCTCACCTGAATTGAGTAAGGCGACGTAGCCGTAAGCGATGGTCAGGGGCGTGCGCAGCTCATGCGAGACGTTCTGGACGAAGGCGTCCTTCATTCGATCAAGTTCCTGCTGTTGTGCCAAAGCATCGGCCAGCGCCGTGACCCGCGCTTTTTCCTCGGTGAACATGCGGGCATTTTCGATCGCGATGGCGGCCGTCGCGGCCAGCAATTCGACCAGCGTCAAGTCATTTGAACTGAACCGGTCTGTCTGAGTATCCATCACTTGCAATACGCCGATTACGCCTTGATGTGCACGCAGCGGAACACTCAAGAACGAACGCAGCTGTAGGCCGGTGTGCTGATCGACGGCCTGAATGTGGCGTGTATCGGTGGCCGCGTTGGACACCACCAAACTCTCGCCCTGACGGGCCACCCAGCCAACCAGGCCCTGACCTGATTCCAGCCGCCAACCGCGTACGATCTCACTTTGTGGGCCAGTGGCTTGCCGGCAGATCAATTGAGACGTTTCGGGATCGATCAGCCAGACCGAGCTGGCCAGCACCCCCAGCAAATGGTTTACTTCTTCCAGGACCGTGGCCAGCACTTGATCGAGGTCCAAGGTTGAGCCAAAGGCCAGTGCGGCCCGATTGAGCAAGGCCAACTCGCGGTTGCGCCGCCGCAAAGCTTCCTCGGTTTGTTTGTGGGCCGTGATGTCGCGGGCCACGCCTTCAATCGCCAGCAGCTGGCCCGCTTCATCGTAGACTGGCACATTGCGCTGCTCGATCCAGATCAGGCTGCCGTTCTTGTGATACCAGCGCAGCACCAGCGGTTCGTCAAAAGCCAGGCGGGATTGCTGGAGCGAAGCCAGCAGCGGCCGATCGTCGGGATGCACGATCTCGAACCGGAGCGATGGATTGGCGTAATGTTCATCCGGTGTATAGCCGGTGATAGCTGTGACGGATGGACTAACATATTCGTAGCAGGGCGTGGGCAGCACGCGATAGCGATAGATCAAGTCGCGCGCGTTCTCTGCCAGCAGCCGGAAACGTTCTTCATTCTCGCGCAGCGCTTTTTCCACGCGCTGCCGCTCGGTGAAATACAGCCACTCCCGCAGCGCTCGTTCGGCGATGTGGGGCATGTCGGCCAGGGTCGCTTCCGATTTGACGATGTAGTCCAGTGCGCCCAGCTTCATCGCTTCGACGGCCACCTTCTCATTGCCGTGGCTGGTCATGATCACGACGGGAATGCGTGCGCCGCTGCTATTGCTCGACAATAATTCCATGCCCTCACCATCGGGCAGCCGCCAGTCGGCGATGATCAGATCAGGCAGCGCGCCCGACTTGATCTGCTCGCGGGCTTTGCTCAACCGGTCCGCGATGATCAATTGAACTCGATCGCCGCGCGCTTCAAAAGCGCGCCGCACCAGTTCGGCGTGGGCTTCTTCGTCTTCCACCAGCAGGATGTTGACCGGACTTTCACCCATTGCGCTGACCTCCATGATGGCCGGGTCGCTCAAGCACGGAATGCTGCGTAGCCAGCCTTACCATAGATCGGGGTTGCTCGACGCGTTCACAACGGCGGATTTTTGTTCCAGCCCATCCAGTAAAAGCCCAGCTGTTCCATCAGCTCGCTGAATTTCTCATACCCGATGGGCTTGACCAGATAGCTGTTGACGTAGTTGCTGTAGGCTCGAAAGACATCCTTCTCGGCCTCGGAAGTGGTGAGAACCACAATCGGAATCAAGCGTAGATCACTCGATGTTTTGATAGTCTGAAGCACTTCCAGACCGTCAACCTTGGGCAGCCGCAAGTCCAACAGGATGACGTGGGGCCGCGGGCTTTTGGCCGGGTCGGCATAGTCGCCGCGCCGGAAGACGTAATCCAGGGCCAGCTGACCGTCGCTGACATGATGAATCTCGTTGGCGACACGATGCGCGGCCAGGCTGCGCATCACGAGTTCTGCGTGATCTTCGTTATCTTCGACGAGCAAGACGACGACGGGCTCGCCCTGGAAGGTTGCTCTGATTGTCATGAGGTCACTCCTGTCTCAGCCTATTGGTCCAGGCCGTATCCATTCGGATGCGTGCGATGCCACTCCCAGGCGGTGGCGACGATGTCGCGCAGCGCGGCAAAGCGCGGCTGCCAGCCGAGTTCGCGCTTGAGGGTGTCACTGCCGGCGATCAAGATCGCCGGGTCGCCCGCGCGGCGCGCGCCGATTTCGGTAGCGATGTCGCAGCCGGTCACGGCGCGGGCGGTGTCGATGACGTCTTTCACCGAATAGCCTTGCCCGTTGCCAAGATTGTAAATGCGGCTGCCCCGATCGAGCGCCTTCAACGCCAGAATGTGGGCTTGCGCCAGATCATTCACGTGAATGTAATCGCGGATACAAGTTCCATCGGGCGTGGCGTAGTCATTGCCGAAGATCGTAATCCTGGCGCGCTGGCCGAGCGCGACCTTCAGTATCAGCGGAATGAGATGGGTCTCGACGGCGTGATCTTCACCCCGATCGGCCGTGGGTGACGCGCCCGCGGCGTTGAAATAGCGCAGCGCCGCAAAGCGCAGGCCGTAGATGCGATCCATCCAGTGTAATAACCGCTCGATGATAAACTTCGATTCACCGTACGGGCTGCCCGGCACAATCCGCTCTTGTTCGTCGATCGGCATGCGCTGCGGATCGTCGAACAAGTTGGCCGTGGACGACAAGATGAAGCGTTTGACGTCATGCTCGACCATCGCCCGCAGCAGATTCAGCGCGTTGCTGACGTTGTCGCCCAGATACATAAAGGGTTGAGCCATGCTTTCGCCGACCAACGTATACGAGGCGAAGTGCATCACGGCCTCGAAATGGTGATCGTCAAAGAGGCGGTTGACGCTGGCGGCGTCTTTCAGATCGCCCTGCACGAATTCGGCTTTGGGATGCACGGCCGCGCGATGGCCGGTCGAAAGATTATCAAAGACCACGACCGTTTCACCGGCCTCGCACAGTTCTTCGACGACGTGGCTGCCAATGTAGCCCGCGCCGCCCGTAACGAGAATATTCACGCGAAACTCCTATCAGTCAGATTTAGCCGCCGATCGCGCTGCACATCGACGGTGTTGAATTCTATCACTCTTCGTCGATCCGAAACAGCGAATCCCAGCCGCGCTGCTGGATGCGGTGCCACGTTTGTTGTGCGGCCTGGCGGCCCTCGTCGCGCAACCGGCGCGCGCGATCCGGCCGGTAGCGAATGATGTCCAGCGCTGAAAGCCAATGGTCAGGCGCAATGACGGCGGCGCGCACTTCTTTGTGGTCCGGTGCGTGATAGCCGCGCTTCTGCCGCACCCGCCGATTGATTTTGCGCAGCTCCTCGAAGTCGTTTTCGAAGGTGCCGATCAGGGCCAGGTCCAACACGTAGCCGAGGCCGCCCAACAGTCCGCGCGGTGCAGGCGGCAGCGGGTGGCGTTGAACGGTCGGCTGCGGGCTGTTCTCGTCGAGCCTGTGGTAAGGCGAGAGCAGCACCATCAAAATCTCTTCGGCTTCGGCGTCGATCGCTGGACGGAGTGGCGAGTTATACATGACCGCGCCATCCCAGTGCCTGGCCGCATTGATCTGAGTTGCCGCGTAAACGTAGGGGATGCTCGAACTGGCTAACAGATGGGCGTGGTTGATGGCTTTGACTTTTTGATAGAGACCCTTGTTGCGCGCCGGCTTCTCGCCGTTGGTGTAGACCGTGGGGTGGCCGGTGCTGATGTCGGTGGCGACGACGTACAACGGTGTGGTCACACGGGCCAGTTCGGCCTCGGGCGCGAACTTCTCCAGCGTCTTCTTCCAGGGCGCGCGATCGAACAGGCTTTGCCATGGACGCAGCCGCAAGAAGCGATGCATGTGGCGGGTGCGAATGGACGCCCACATCTCCTGCAAGCGAGTCAAGCCGCCGAGCGCGTAGACCGCGGCATTCATCGAACCGATCGAAGTGCCGACGATGATGTCGGGCTTCCAGCCAATCGCTTCAAGCTGCTCTAAAGCGCCCAGTTGAAATGCGCCGCGTCCGCCGCCGCCAGATAGAACGAGGGCGCGTTGGGGAGCCAGTTGTTCGGTCAAGAATAACCTCGCTGATGCGATACAGTCTACGACAGATACGAGATGTCAGGTAGTGTTACGCAACACACTTCCGTATGCCATGCGTCACCTTTTTAGGGTTCGCGCAGATACTCGATGATTAACTCCGCCAGCTGGTCGTGGCCGTGCTGATAAAAAGCCGCGATGGCGGCCTGCGACACATGTGCAAAGATGTTATCTTCCAGCGCCTGCGGCGATTCCAGCACGCGATGGAACTCTGCGGGTGGCACGCGGTTGCGCAGGGCGAAGACTTCGACCGTGCGGATGTTTGCGCCCGGTTGGAATTGATCGGCCAGCTGGTCGCGCCACTGGATCAAATATCGATCGGCGGTGAAGGGCAGCCAATCGCGTGGCTGAGCGGCAGCTAAACTTGGTCCGGTATTGCCGTTGAGTTTGCTTTGATCGTGCTGGTCGCACCAGGCGCGCAGAATGTTGTGATAGAGCAGCCGATCGTGCATGGTTAACCAGGCAGCCTCAGGGCCGAAACCGGGCAGGTAAACATCACGCACCCAGATCACGTCGAGCCACAGGTGGCAGATATAACCCGCCATGAAGGCCGCGTGGGCGGGTGAGATCGATCGGGGACGGGACAGACCGGGATAAGCCTCGAACAGCGTTCGATGTGGCAGGGGCGTCGATCGAAAGGGTATCTTGAAGAAATGCGTCACTTCACGCGGCTGGCCGGAGATGGTTTGGACATCCGGCGCAGTGTTGCCGAAGAGGAACGCGGCCCGATGTTCCAGCAGCCAGTCGCGGATCGATCCGGGCAAGGTCGATTCATGCAGGAGTGCATCGGCGATTGAGAGATGTTGGATAGGGGTCGGCATTGAGACCATGTCGTGTGAGCGTTGATCGGTACTGAATTGTACACCGAACAGCGCCGCTATCCAAGTTGGATTCGACATGGATTCGGGGTATACTCGATGTAGTTCTGGAAACAAGCAGGTGACAGGCCTGGTAACTATTCCGCCGTCACTGCGA
>JADGQE010000134.1 GCA_017882055.1 Thermoflexales bacterium | reverse complement strand
CCGGCTGAATGATCGCGAACGGCGCGAGGATCGCCGTCGCCCCGATGATGGCCATTGCCCCACCCATCGCCACTCGTGAGAGACGCGCCCACGCCGACAGTCCCAGCGCCAATACGACACCGACCACTGCCAGGGCCGGATACAACAATCGGCCATGAATATCGTAAATTGAAAATGAATATCGCACGGCTGAAGCCAGCAACAGGACGAACAGTGTCAGCGACACGATCAAGCCCGGCCAATTCAACGCCGGCCAGTCGCGCCGAAGCGCGCGCCGGATCAAGCCAATCAGCGCGAGGACGACGATCAAGCCAAAGATCGGAACCAGAACACGATCGACACGCAAAGAAAAATCGGCCCAGAACGTGCCGAACAGGCCGAGCATGTCATGCAAAAAATCGGCCAGCGTGGGCGGCACGCGGCCCGATCCAACCAGCGCCTGCCACTCGCGCCAGGCCAACGGATCGCCGTATAGCAGCCAGTTGCGAATGTACCACCAACCCGCGAGGGCGAACGCGATCCCGTAAACGATCAAGTCTGCACGGACAATCTGCTTCCAGGGGCGGGATTTTAACCACGACGGCACGAAGACGCGAAGTCGTCTTACTCCGGTATTTCTTTGTGCCTGCGTGTTCTCGTGGTGAGATGCTCCGATAAGCAACGCCATAAGCGGCAGCGGCACCACGGCGATCATGCCGATCTTGGACAGCAGCGCAACGCCAAACAACACACCGCTGATCATGGCCCAGCGCGGCGAAAGATCATCGGCCAAACGCAGCAGCGCGTACAATAGCCATGTCACCGCCGCTGCCGCCAGCGCATCGTTGTTGATCATCGCCGCGCCATACACGAACTGCGGCACAAACGCCACCAGCGCCGTCGCCGCCAGCGCAAGCCGATCGTGATCGGGCAACAAACGCTTCGCCACCTGCCACACGCCGATGACCGTCAGCGCTCCCAGCACAATCGAGACCAGGCGAGCGATGTGTCCGGCCAGCACCGCCCCCTGATACGGGAAGTTTTCACGTGCCGTGTGAACCAACAAATTGGGTCGATCGCTTTGGCTGCCGGGCGTGATCTTGGGGCTGGCCAGGTTGAAGCGATATTCAGTTGGAAAGTCGCTGCGATCGATCGGCGCAATCAACGCCGCGATCAGCCAGTAATACAGCGGCGGATGCGCGCCGTTGCGCAGAAATGTCGCGGGCCTGGTCGCATCGAAGACAGGCAGCCCACCGCCGTTTGCCAGATGGTCGGCAAAAGCGTAATGCCAGATTTCATCCGGGCCTTCAAAGAGCGGGGTGACGAGGCTGTAAGTAAATGCCAGGACGACAAAAGCAATTAGAATGAAACATATTGCGTACTGCGTACTGCGTGTTGCTGCCTGCATATCAATCTACGCTCTCACCGAGTACGCAATACGGATTACGCATCATGCAAGATAGACTCAGTAGATCCAATTTTGCCAGCCGCGCGGGCTCCCATGCCCGCAAATTCGGCGGCGTGGGAGCCGCCTCCGCTTGGAATTTGGATCTACTGAGACTACGGAATTCGTCCGTCATTGGTCCTTGACTTGAATCGGCGTTTGCAGCGTCACGTAATCACCGCCGCTTTGCACCGGCACCCGTTGCACAGTCGCGGAATTATACCATCCGACGATCAGCGTCGCCGGGCCGCGATAGGTAGGATCGACAATTTCGATAGTATGCACATCATCGACGATTTGTCCTGGCACCCACTGCATCGTCGGCGGACGTGGCGGCGCATCCTGCTGAGCGACAAGATGACCATCGGGCGCAAGAATCTGTGTAAAGACAGTGTACGACGTCGTGATCAGCTCCGTGTTGGTGGCATGCCAGTACAGCTTCAAGTAAATTGGCTGAGTAAAGGATAGAAAATCTCGATTCAATTCAAAGCCCTCTAACTTTGCGAAATCGCCAAATTGGGCAACTTGAGTATGTTGCATGGCAGGTGTCGTAAACGACATCGACTGGTCGCTCAATTGAAGTGTCGTCAGCGGGGTCCATTGATCGCCCTGCCCCACCTGCAACTGCATCGGCCCGCGTATCGGAGGATAGGTGATCCGCCGTCGATCGATCACCATCTCGCCCTCTGCCCATTGTTCGATCGGATACTCGCGCTCCAAGAGATCCGAGCCAGTCTCGGCCCAGACGCGATCCCCTTGCACGATGCGCAGACGCGGCCCCGTTTTCGAAACAGCGCCCGTCTTACGCCAGCGCAGTGCCACATCAATTGGCTGCATCGGGCCGGGTGATTTGTCGCCAATGGCAAATGCTTCCAATTCAAGTCCGCCTAAAATTTCAGGCGCGGATGTCGACTCCCATTGATAGCCTGCCAGCGTGCGATAAGGATCAGCTGTATCGAGCCGTCGCGGAAAAGTCACTGTGCCAAGGCTGATGGGAGCGACTGACTCTCGATCATCGAGGATATACCGCTGCGCCACAAGGGTATAGGTGAGTGGCGGGGTGCCAATCGGAATGGGCAGCACGTAGTAATTCGTTATCGGCTTCGTAATCGTCCATTCATTCGAGGCGCGGCCATTTTCGTCCAGCATGGGCACATCGATCGCCGAGATGCCTTGCCCGGCAGAATCAAGCAATCGGACTGAGACGTTAGTCTTGCCATGCGGATTGTCAGGCAGCCACTCAACTGCGAAAGTCAACGCGCCATCAGCACCCTGCCCGTCTACACCGGACCACCGGCCGATTTGCTCACCTGAATCATAGAGAACATGGGCGTCCAATCGCGGCTCATGCAACGGCGATTGCATTTCGTAGCGATACAATTCGTAGCCCTGATACGAAGTCCAGTCCGTCATGCGACCCGATTGCTCAAGCAAGAATCGCCAGTAGTCGCGCGGGTCTTGCGTCGAAACTTTCCAGTGGGTCAGCCACACGTGTTTTGTATTGCCAATCGCACCCGACATTTGCTTCAGCGCATCAGCCTCAGTCTGCGCCGAGATCATTTTGATCGAGGCTGGACCGTGAGCGTAATAACTTAGCGTGTAATCGTTGTCTTCGAACAAGATAACGTCATCGGCAGAAGCGTGTGCTTTCAGATAAGCCGCCACGCTTCGGGCATCGTCTTTAGCATTAGCGGGATCGTTCGCCACACTCCAGCCGGCAGAGGTTGACCAGGCGGCCACGCCTAACACCAAAACGCCCAACACGAGACGACTTATCGCCGACGGTTTATGAGTGATCAAGTTGGACAAGGCACCGCCGATCAACACAAACAGCGGCAAACTGAACGACAGCATGTAGCGTGGATGAAAGGACGTCACCGCTGAAGTCACCGCAAACGCCAGTACGAATGAAACCAGGCCAAAGGCAATCACCAGCCATGCCATGCGCCGATTCACCCACACTGCGCCAATCGCCGCTAAAATGATTAGACCACTGGTCAGCAGCACAGGATCCAGCCCGTAGCTGCGGATACCCGTCGACCACAATGCCAATACTTGCCAGGTGAATGAGAATAAATCGGGCGGTGCTTCGCCGGCCTTAATCAAATTGCCGGGTGTCGATGCCACGCCGATGACCCACACCAAAACCGGCAAGGTGGCGATCACTTGCCCGCCCAGCCACTTAAGGTAAACGCGAGTCTTCGCCTTGCGGTAAATCAATCCGATCAAGACCAAGAGATTGAAAGCAGCGATGAGTGGCACTGCGAAGTAGTGAGTGAGCAGCAAGGCGGCTTCGACCAGAAGCAGAGCAACATACAACGAGCGTGCTGCGTACTGCGAGTTGCGTATTCTATATTCTGTATTCTGAATTCTGCATTCTGTACTTCGTAATCCAAAATAGAGCGTCGCCGCCGTGAGCATGAAGAACAGCTCATACATCCGGCCTTCTTGCGAGTAGACGATCAGCGCCGGAGAAAATACGGCTGCGGCCAAAGCGAAGCCGCCTGCCCTAGAACCGAACAAACGCACGGTGAGTTTGTATAAGAACGCCAGCCCGATCACGCCGTACATCAACGACAAAAACCGCAGGCTGAACTCGCTCCAACCTGCGACGCTGCCCCATCCCCGCACGCTCAAATAATAGAGCGGTGGATGACGATCGCCGGTCTGCAGTTGATGCCAGAAATTATTCCAATCGCCGCCGGCCGTATGAACCGTAAAGGCTTCATCCCACCACACGCTTTGGCTCGAGAGATTCCACACGCGCAAGCCAAAGGCGACGAGGATGAGTAACAGAACCATCACCGACAGACGCTTCATGGCAACACACTCTGATAGACTTCAACCGTCCGCGCCGCGATGCGATCCCACGTATACAACTGAGCTGCTGCGCGTGCGCCGCGTTCAAGCCGGCTTCGCAAATCGGAATCGATCAGCACTTGTCGGATCGCATTCGCCAGCGCCGGCGGATCGTTCGGCGGCACAAACATAGCCGATTCATGGTGAGCAAGCCCGTCGATCGGAAACAGGGGTGCCGTCGTGACGATGGCCCGTCCGTGCGCGATCGCCGCCAACAGACTTCCGCGCCGTAGCGAGGCGCCATCGAGATAGGGCAAGGCGCACACATCACATGCCATCAAAGCCCGCGACACACCAGCCGCGTCGAGGTAACCTGTCGCAACAACACGATCTTTCAAATCGAGCGAGGCGATCAGCTGCTCGACCTGAGCTGCATATTCGGCATTGGTTGGATCACTCGCGCCGGTCCGCCCGCCGATCAACAACAGTTTAGCCGGAACACCCGCCTCGATCAACGCTTTGAGTGCGAGCATCAGCACTTCGCCACCCTTGCTCAAATTCAAGAAACCAAAGTAACCAATCAAAGACTCGCCCGGCGGCACTCGCCAGCGAGCACGCTCGACAATCGGATCAAATTCGCCCATTCGCACGGGATCGATGTTGCTGCCGATGGGAATAAGTTGGAGGTTAGAAGCTGGAAGTTGGAAGCGGGCGAGCCTGGCGCGATCTTCTTCGTTGGTCGCAATAACAGCGTCGCTGTGCCGCGCCAGATAATCGACGACTTTTCGGCGCAGCGGTCCGGCACCGGGAAAAAGGTACGGCACCAGCAAATCGTGAAAAGTCGTCACGATCGGACATTTGACCCACGCGCGCGCTGTTCGAGTCGGCAGCAAGTTGATGCCAATTTGCATCGAATAAGCCGCCGGTTCATATTGAACATTCAACACGGCTAGATCATACTGCTGCACCACCGAAGCAATTTGCCGCCAACAGCGCGCCCCCCATGAGTCGATGACGCGATGGACCGTCACACCGTCTTCAAGTGATTCCGCCTGGCTGCTCCGGCGTGTGATGACGTGCGCCGTAGGGCCCAATGCAATCAGCGCATGGGCCAGTTCGCGCGTGAAGTCACCCACGCCACCCTGCATCGGCGGATATTCGCCCGTGATCAGTCCGATTCTCATGGCGAGTTCGCCGGAGTGACGTGCAGCGTTTCGAGCACAATGTGATCCGCGCCGTTAGCGGTTATCAAACGTTCACCCGTGTCCAAACGATAGACTCCCACTTCTACTCGATAATCGCCGGGCGTCACCTGCAAGGACCAACTGTGCTCGTCCAAGATTTGCTCACCCGAAGACCAGAACGAAGTGGGATACAAGCCATTGCGCGGTTGACCATCGCCCGTGGCAACCAGCGCGCCGTGTTCATCGATCAAATGGACAAACACCGTGTAGTCGATCGAGGTAGCCGCAATCGATCGCCACAGCAACGTGACCGACAAAGTCGCACCTGCCGAAATCTGATCAGGCAGGGTCGCTCGCTCAAGTTCAAGCTGGCCGTCGAATTGCGCACCGATCGACGCCATCGACGCAACATCCGATTTCGAGGTTGGAACCAGTTTGGTCCCGCCCAGCGCCGCCGACTGCACGGCGTCAAGCGAATCGATGAGAACCAGAGGCCGCTTGTTTGCGGGATCAAGAACGGCTACCGTCAAATGATAACCGATCGGACGTTGCGATTCGTCCAAGGGCAGCACGTAATCATCGCGAACGAGTTGACCTGTTTCCCATCGCGAGGTCAACATGTAGCCCGGCGAAGTGTGGATCACTTTTCCACTCGGCACACCGCGCGCATCGGTGAGCATCACCTCAACACGATAGTCTCGACCGGGCACGCGCTCGGCCTGCCAGTAGAGATTCAGTCGATCGGGTGCATCCCAGCGATAGCCGAGCAGTTTCAATTCACCCCCGAAGTCACTCAACGCCGGAACGGTCGCGCCGGGAACCTGACCATTCGAAACATGCTGCACCATGGGTGAATCAACGCGATCGAACCACGCGACTTTGGCCAAAACCAGGACGCCCAACACCACGCACCAGATCGCCATCGTCGAAGAAGTCCGATCGGGCACAGAGACAACCCGATCGGGCTGATCGACTAACTCAGGCTTTAGAGCAACGAAGCGGTCAGGCACCAGCAACGCCAGTCCGATCAAAACGGCCGCACTGATTGAGGCCAGGTCGGATATCAGTCGCACCGGTGTTTCACCAAAATAGATCGATAGAGTGTGCTGACCCGGCGGCACATTCACCTTGATCAGGCCGGCCTCGTCCGGGCCGATCGCGATGGAACGATTATCCAATTCTGCCATCCAGCCTGGAAAATAGAAAGTGTAGAAGGTCAGGGTCCTGGGTTGAGTCAAATTCAGTTGAACACGAGCATTCGTCGGTCCGCCGACCGCACTCAGCACCGCATCCGCCGGCAGGTCAGCACGCTTGAGTTTCTGATCTAACGTTGCTCCCAAATCGGCGCCAGGGAACGGCACGGCGGCCGGCAACGCTTTAACGGTCGCCGGAGCGTATTCGCCCCAGCTGGTCAGACCATACATACCATATTGGATCTGCGCTTGCCGTGTTTGATCATCCAACGTCGGTTGAACCGGTAAAGCAGTTTCCCAGCGCAGCGGATACAAGTAGGGCAACGCATTCGCGACTAAAACAATCAGGCCGACCGTGCCCAGCACGATCCGCCAACCTGACCGGGCGATAAGACGTTGCGCCATCCAACCGCACGGCAACGCCAACCAAAACGCAGGCAGATCGAGCCAGCGCACAGGAAATTGAAAGACGCTCAGGAGCGACCAATTCTTCCATAACCAACTGGAAGCGGCTGTCGCAAAAAACAATCCGCTTAAGGCCATCAAGCCGCTTAAGGCGATCAAGCCCGCGAACGCTTCCGGTCGGGACGATCGTCGCTGAGTAATCCAGACCACAATCGCCGCGCCCGAACCGGTCAGCCCGAGGACCAGCTGCAATATTCCAACTGACATCGGCAAATCGGGATTGGCCATTCGATCGATGACAGGTTGTGGCCACTGCAGCAGATTGGCAAAGATTAATTCGGCGCCGCGTGCCGCATCTTGATAGCGCGTGAATTGAATTTCAGACAGAGCCGGCAGCCAGACAAACGCTGACAATGCCAGTCCAAGCAGAATCGCCAGGCCGACCGGCCAGAAACGTCGAAGCGCGAACCGCCGGTTAACTCCAAACGCAATCGCCAGACCAGCCGCCGCCAACGGGCCTATCATCAATACACTGGTCGATGTGTGCAATAGAAAAACAGCCGCAACTACAATCGCTACCCAGGCACCTCGACGCACACCGGGCCTGGTCACCAGTTCGACCATCGCCCAGACCGCATACGGCAGGCAAGCCAGCGCCCACGCATTTGACAGGCTGCTCCGTTCAAACGTCTGGTAGATCACATACGGTGATAAGGTATAAGCCGCTGTCGCAACGATGCCACCCATGTTGCCAAATAGTCTACGGCCCAACCCAAACATCCCCAAACTGGTCAAGACCAGGGCCAGGCCAAAAGCAACATTCCAACCGATCAGTGCGTTCTGTCCCGAGAGCCAGTAAGTCAGAGTCAGCACGTAGGCCGTCAACGGCGGATAAAAATTGAATAGCGGATAACCATAACCAAAGACCAGATCGGGGGACCAGCGCGAAAAGAGGACACCCTGTTGAAGCAGCGAGTTGATGACCGGCACGCGATAAAAGTGAACGAACGTATCCGCGCCGCGCGGCGGCTGGCCGAACAGCGGCTGAACGGCGATGAACGTGATCAACGCAACGCACAACCACGGCGCCGCCTCGCGCGTGCGATGCTGCCGGCAGAAGCGATGGTCCTGCGCGGCCATTGGGTTGATCCCTTCAGCCCCGATTAGATCACCCATGGATAGAGGGTCACCGAGACCGTCCCTGTAGAATTGGGCTGCCGGCCTGACCTCGTCATGCTTTCAATGCAGCAAATGTAACTAACTCAATATCCAGTTCTTTGATGCGGGCTTTTACAGTTGGATGAGTAAGAATCGCCATTTCCTGCTCGCGCTCGAGGCTGTAACCGGACTCAGTCCGAAGCACATCGTCGGCCAGACCGGGATGCGTCATCAACTCGGTCACACCGTCTGGCAGCGCATCAAGCAAGCCCAGCAAGTTTGCCAGGGTCGCGCCTTCGCCATAGAAACCCAACTGGCAGTGATCGGTCGATCGGATCGTGCGCTTCGCGAGCAGCCGCCAATCTTCAAGCAGCAAGGGCTCCAGTCTGGCCTTCGACATGCCGCCGGCCAGGCCCGGCAGCCCATCGACAGCGGCAAAAGCAGCTGCGGTGCGCGGAAACGGAACGCGAACCGGAAGGTTGAACTCCGTCGCGAGATCGAGATAGACGGCGAACAGATGAGGATGGATGTGGACAAAGTGATGCACGTCCAGATGATCGGGCGCGCGGCCCATCACATTATTGAAGGTGCTGATCTGCGACTTAAGCTCAGACTTCAGCTCATCGGGATCAAGGCGGGCGGGATTGGCTTGAATCACTTCCTGCGACAACAAGTGACCCTGCTCATTGACAAGCGACCCGACCCATTCGACCGGCAGCAGCGGCCGGCCGACCGTGAAGTTGAGATGCACGCCCATGCCCAGATCCGGCGCTTCGGCTTTGGCCTTCTGCAAATCGTGTGCCACGCCGGGCATGTTCATCATCGCCGTCGTACTGGTCACAATGCCTTCTTTGTGAGCACGCAGAATGCCTTCGCTCACGCTGTGCGTGCGGCCAAAATCGTCGGCGTTGACGATGAGTTTGGTTGCCATGTTTGCCTCCAGGGTGGGCAATTGGTCAACTGGTCAGCTGGTCAACCCTTGCACCGCGCTGCACCTGGTGGCCCACCTCAGCCTAGTGGCTGAGGACATGGGCCGGAGCAGGGCAGGTGTTGGTTAATCAGTCAACCACGCGAAGCGGCCCAATTACCAATTGCCTAATTACCAATTGCCCAATCACCAATTGCCTAATTGACCTAGAGCGGTTTCCGAGTTGATTTACGGTGTCACCCCGAGCATAGCGAGAGGTCTCTACGACAGTGGTAGAGATTCCGCCCATGTCCGGCGCAGTGCGCCGGCGCCTGGCGGGCCACCCGTGCATGGCACGGGACATGGCCTGGGCCGC
>JADGQE010000488.1 GCA_017882055.1 Thermoflexales bacterium | reverse complement strand
TGCCGCTCGTTCATGGCCTTTTCCCATACCGGCGTGGCCCGCCGCTCTTTGATGTTTGAGAGCACCACCGTGAATGAATAGGATGTGGCCTTGAACTGCGGCGGCGCGTGACCGGCCTGCGTCATTTCCTCGATCATGCGATCGATCCCCAGGCCCAGCTCTTCGATGTACCCCCACTGAAACAAGCCGGATACGATCTGCGGATTGCGTGAGAAGTGTTCCTCGACCAGATTGTCGATTGTCATGAAGCCGGGCAGTCCGCCGGGACTGATCACTTCCATCCGATCGGCGAACATGCGAATCTCGATCCGGCGGCCCTTCAAGCGATAATCGCGGTGGCAGACGGCGTTGACCAGACACTCGCGCACGGCAAACGGTGGATATTCGGTGCGCTCTTCACGCTCCAGCCCTTTGACCACTGCGCCGACGTGCATCTCTTCCCACACCACTTCCCACGCGCCTTCGATCACGCGCGCCAGCGGGCCGGTGATTTCTTCGCGGCGGCCATAGCCTGGCAGTCCGCCTTCACCGCGCGGCTCAGTGCCGATGAATTTGACAAACACCAGGCCCGATTGCGGCAGAAATTGCTGAGGATGCTTGCCGAACAATAACATGCCGGCGGCGGTCGGCTGACCCTGTGCGTTGATCAAGCCGCTGTCGTGCAGCCACTCGTCGATCGAGAGGGTGATGCGCTTGTGCTGCCGCTCTTCGCGCTTTTCAAGATATTCTTTGATGACTTCGTCGTCCAGATCGGATCGCTGCGCGCCGGGCACGAGTTCGCTTTCGAAATCGCCGCTGCTCTTCGTGGCGGCCAGCTGGCGAATCGCGTCGCCGCCGAGCGGCTTGTTCTCGGCGCCCATGCGAATCAGCACACGGCCATCAGCCAGCGAATGCAGTTCGGAACTGCGCGCGACCGTCACCGCGATCACCACCGATCCCGACAACTCGATCTGTTCCCAACCGGTGTGGATTGGAGGACGGCAGTGCGTTTCGGCGGTGCGTAAGGCGATCTCAACTTCTTCAGGGTAGACACTGCCGATCGGCTTACCGGCGCGATCGATGCCGACGACGATGGTGCCGCCGTCACCGTTCGCCAAAGCGATCAGCGTTTCGGCCAGCACGTCGATGTCCGGCTCGGCCAGATACTCGACCAGTTGGCCGGGCCCGGCTTTGAGCGCAGTAGAAGTCAGCATGAATGTTCCTGGTCGGCGGTTATTGGTTCGATATCTTCGCTCGCGTCAGCGCCCGCATCATCACCGGGTATCTTGTCTTCGGCTTCAGCAAGTTCCGTTGCATCCAGTGCGTCGAGTTCCGATTCGTCTATATCGACAGCTTCCTCGATGACCGGCTCGACGGCTTCGCTTAACGTGAGGGCAGGCTCTTTGGCAGTCTCGCTCGCAGGTGCTTCGAGCCGCGCCAGCGCGGCCAACGTATCCCCTGCGTTTAAGGCGATGACGCGCACCCCCAGGGTCGATCGGCCGGCGGCGCGAATGCTTTCGACGGTCGTTCGCAACGCGATGCCGCTGGCGGTGATCAAGGTTACTTCGTCAGCGGGCTTGACCACGCGGGCTGCGACGATGGGTCCGGTTTCAGCAAAGCGATCGGCGATGGTGCGGATGCCGCCCGTGTAACGGCCTTTGGCCGGATAATGCGCGAGCGGAGTGCGCTTGCCATAACCGGTGGCGGTGACGACCAGCAGTTCGCCATTGGCTACGACCACATCCATGCTGGCCACGTAGTTGCCCTCGGCCAAGCGAATGGCATTGACGCCGCCGGCTGTGCGGCCCATGGCACGCACGGCGGTTTCGCGGAAACGCAGCGCTTTGCCCTGTGCCGTTACAATGATGACATCTTGTTTGCCGGTGGTGGCATGCACCCAGCCCAGCACATCGCCTTCGTTGAGTGAGATGGCGATGATGCCACTCGGCCGCACAGCTTCAAACTCGACCATCGACACGCGCTTCATGCGGCCATGCAGCGTGCACATCGCGCAGAAATGATCCGGTTTGAACTCCGGCACGGACAGGGCGGCGGTGATCTTTTCGTTTTCGGACAGCGCGATCAAATTGATCAGCGGCACGCCCTTGGCCGAACGATCGGCTTCCGGCACCTCGTAGGCGCGCACGTGATACACCTTGCCTTTGTCGGAGAAGAACAAAATATGATGCAGCGTGCGCGTGGCGAAGATCACTTCGACCACGTCTTCTTCGCGCGTCGCCATGCCGGTCACGCCGCGTCCGCCGCGCTTCTGCGCGCGATACGCTTTGGCCAGCACGCGCTTGATGTAACCGCGCTGCGTCAAGGCGATCAACACTTCTTCATCAGCGACGAGGTCTTCGATCGAAAGTTCTTCGGTCCCGTCGATTGTGATGTGCGTGCGGCGCTCGTCGCCGTATTTGTCTTTGAGCGCGACGAGGTCGTCTTTGATCAGCAGCAGAATCTTGCGCGGGTTGGCGAGCAAGTCTTCCAGGTGAGCGATGGTCGCCATGACGGCTTGATATTCTTCTTCGATCTTCTGGCGTTCCAACGCAGCCAGGCGGCGCAGCTGCATATCCAGAATGGCCTGCGCTTGAATCTC
>JADGQE010000487.1 GCA_017882055.1 Thermoflexales bacterium | reverse complement strand
TCGCATCTCCTTAATAAACAGGGGTATGTAGTGTTTTTGTGCCCCGCTTTTGCGGGGCACAAAAATACTACGCCTCATTTTATTGCGATGAACCTAATCCGATGTATACTAACATAAATACTTTATGGTTCATCTCAATAAAGTAGGGAGCAGTGTTTTTTTTGCCCCGCAAAAGCGGGGCAAAAAAACACTACATAGCCCCATTTATTGAGATGAACCTACTTTATCTTCTGGTAACCAGATCTATGCATGAGGGGAAGCAAGGATGGTGTAGATAAGCCCAAAAAAACCACAACTAAATTTATTGACTCTAATTATTTTGCCGAGAGGGAGAAAGCAAGAACATCCCCACGTTTTTTGGTAAATCATTCAAGACTGCTCGAAAGGAACGCATCTAACATGGCAAAGCATACGGAAATGGCTCAGAATAAGCCTGCCAGCGATTGGCAGGTAGCCACCGATCAGGATTACCGTTTGATGGTGCAAAGCTTGAAGGATTACGCCATCATAATGCTCGACCCTGAAGGGCGCGTGGTCACCTGGAACGAAGGGGCGAAACGCACGAAGGGATACGAGCCAGAGGAGATCATCGGAAAACATTTCTCCATCTTCTATTCCAAAGAAGATATCGAGAGCGCTAAACCTCAGTCCGAGATGAAAGCCGCCGCCGAAATAGGCCGTTTCGAGGACGAGGGGTGGCGCGTGCGGAAGGACGGCACCCAATTTTGGGCGAATATGATCCTCACAGCACTGCACAACACAGACGGGACCTTGCGAGGTTTCAGCAAAGTGATACGCGATCTAACCGAGCGCAAGCAGGCCGAACAAGCCCGAGCTCAACAAGCGGTCGCCGAGGCAGTCTCCCGCCGGGCGCAGGAAATTTTGGATATTTCCATTCCGGTGGTGCAATTGTGGGATGGCGTCATCCTTGCACCGTTGATTGGCTCGTTGGACAGCCAGCGCACACAGCAACTGATGGAGAAATTGCTGCAGGGTATCGTGGATACGCGATCGTCTATCGCGCTGGTGGACATCACCGGCGTACCGACTGTTGATACCCAGACCGCGCGCAATCTGGTCGAGTCGATCAGTGCGGTACGTTTGATCGGTGCGGAGGTGATCTTAACCGGCGTCCGTCCAGCCATCGCCCAGACCCTGGTCCATCTGGGCGTTGATCTTGGTGGGGTCACCACACGCTCGTCACTTGCTGCCGGGCTGCGCTCGGCGCTGGAGGCCGTTAATCTGCAAGTGACGACAAAGGGATAACACCATGTCGAAAGAGCTCATTACTGTGATGAAAGTGCAAGACACTTTGATCGTGGCGATGCCGGCCGATCCAGACGATGCCACCGTGACCGCTCTGCAAGAGCAGGTACTGCAGGCGATGGAACGATTCAATGCTAAAGGGCTGGTGCTGGACATCTCAGCGGTCGAGTCGCTCGATTCCTTCTTTGCCCGGACAGTTGTGGAAACTGCGCGCATGGTCGGGCTGATGGGCGGCGCCACGGTGATCACCGGCATGCACCCTAGCGTCGCAATTACTGCCACGCAGTTGGGATTCACACTGCGCAACGTGATGACAGCCCTGGACGTTGACCGCGCCTTAGATATCTTGAACAACGCGACCCGCAGAAAGGGCGGGCGATGAGCAACGAGCCGCAGGGAAAAGGTGAAGTCCGGATTGATGACGAGAGTCACATCGTCACCGTGCGTAAGACAATCCGCGATGCGGCGATGCGTCTGGGATTTGGGATTACGGATGTGACGCGCATTGTCACCGCCGCTTCGGAGCTGGCGCGCAATATTTTCCACTACGCTGGCACAGGCATCATGCGCTGGCGCGAGCTGGCGGACGTCAGCAGAATCGGCATCGAACTGACCTTCGAAGACCATGGGCCAGGTATCGCTGATGTGGGGCAGGCGATGCTAGAAGGCTATTCCACCAGCGGTGGGTTTGGCATGGGTCTGCCGGGTACGAAGCGACTGATGGATGAAATGGAAATCAATTCTCAAACAGGCCGGGGTACGACGATAGTGGTGAGGAAGTGGCGGAGAAAGTAATCGTAGTTTGGCAATCTGGCGACGAGAGTGCCGCGCGCCAAGCCGCGAAGGCTATGGCTGCAGAAATTGGCTTTGACGAGACGGGTATTGAGGAGATGGCGATTGCTGTCAGCGAATTAGCTACCAACCTGGTGAAGCACGCCCATGGCGGCCGGCTGACCTTGACGCAATTGGCTGCCGGCGGGCGCGCCGGCCTTCAAGTCGAGTCGTTCGATGGCGGGCCAGGCATCGCCGATATAGAACGGGCAATGGCCGATGGCTATTCTACCATTGGCGGCCTGGGCTATGGCCTGGGCACAGTCAACCGGCTGATGGACACGCTGCACATCACTTCAGAGCCTGGGAAGGTCACCCGCATCGTCTGCCAGCGGTGGGTGCGTTCGGGAGCGCCCGGCGCGTTGGAATGCCCGCTCGAATTCGGGGTTGCCACGCGCCCACACCCGGCAATGGAGGTCAATGGCGACACATTTGTCGTTAAGTCGTGGGGCGAAAGCGCGCTGGTTGGCGTGATTGACGG
>JADGQE010000133.1 GCA_017882055.1 Thermoflexales bacterium | reverse complement strand
CGGGCTACATCACCGAGCGAAACAATGCCCACCAATTGTCCGTCCTGAACGATCGGCAAGCGGCGAATCTGATGCTTGCCCATCGCATTAGCCACTTGCTCCAGGCTCCAGGCAGGTTCACCGGTGACTACTTTGTCCGTCATATACTTGCGGATGGGTGTCTGTTGAGGATCATCCTGGCCCGTCAAGGCCTGAAGAACCAGATCACGGTCAGTGACAATCCCGCGCAACTTGTGATCTTCCACGACGAGCACATTACCAATATCCCGATCCCGCATGATGGCGGCCACCTGCGCAACACTGGCGTCCGGTGCGCACGTCGCTAACGCGTTGGTCATTACTTCATGGGCTTTTAACATGATTTACTCCAGTCAGGTGAAACTGAGTGAGCGACAAAGTGGCTGGGTGCTACGGTCCACCCTTTGTCGTTGTATGAGATGATCGGCAGGGCAAGCTACCGTGCCCCGACCGGCCTGGACGCCCGCCCGGCTGATGAATCATCAGGTAGGAAGTAGTAGGCGTCCAGTCAGTCGGACTATCGGCTTGCGACTTCGGTCGTGCCTATCAGATTCTGCCGCGGCGGCCGCTCAACAGGTTCACCACGATGATAATCACCGCCAGCACCAACAGAATGTGTACCAACCCACCACCGATGCCTCCAATGAGGCCCAACGCCCACAGCACCACGAGAATCACAACAATTGTCCATAACATGGGAACACTCTCCTATCCTTCGTATCTTAAATGGATCTTCGTTGCCGACAAACAACAGCTGAGTTGCCTCAGCCGCTTACAACTCCGGCTCGTCCTTTACAGCCGGTTGCTGAGCAATAATACCGCCGTACATCTACCTCTCCCAACATTAGAAATTGGGATCGGCCACCGACAAGATGAGCAGCGCCACCAGCAGGACACCCAGGATGACGCTTAGCTTGAAGCCCCAGCGCCGGCTGTACGGCCAGACCGGTAAAGACGCCGGCACCGATACCAACAAACCAGCCATGAAGATGGTCTCGAACATCCTGCTCCTTTGACGGTAATGAACCTGACCGTCGAACATTTTGCGCCCGAGCGTTGCACCCTCACTCAATCGGCACAATAAGGTGACCTTGTTTTCTGTTGCTTCGGCGGGCGAAAATTCAAGCAATCGATGCAACCCTGCCCAGGGCACGGCCCATGCCCTCAGTCCACCGGGCTGAGGTGGGCCACCAGGTGCAGGGCAGGCGCTTGGTAGCATCATACTAAGCGATTCACGCGCCGGTGGCTATCAGCATGTTGCTGATTAAGTTGTCAGTGTTTGGACTACAAACGCGTCCGGCGAGATAGGGCGGCCGTTGTTGCCGCTCAATTGCCTGGCGCGCGTCCCTATTCCCTAATTTCTGCTGCCTCATCGTCTATCATTCCTGGCCAGCAAAACGATCGACTCGCTATTGATGAACCGGGGCTGCCCTGACAGCCGTCAGTTTTTCGCTGTTAGTTCCGGCGTGGGCTGGGACCCATTTTTTTCGGATTCCTTATTCGTCACGGCTGGCGCAACGGGTGTGGGCAAGTCGGCGCCGGTCGCTTGCGGCGGTTTTTCCATGCCGCTGCCAGCCTCCGGGGCGATCACCCGCAGAGCACCCGGCAAGACCTTGATCCGCACCGTCCCCTTGCCCAACAGAATGCCGTCCGCCAGGACCTCCAGTTTGGGCGAGGCTTTGATCTTCACCTTGCTCGCCCGGTACCGTTGGATTTTTCCATCGTCGGTGTGGCCTTCGTTGGTGACTTTAGTGAAATAGGCCAGCGCCTCGCTTTTGCTGAAATCCGGATATACGGAGATGTCGAACAGTCCGTCATCCAGCGAGGCATCGGGGGCCACCAGCATATTCGGCCCGATCAGCGGGACATTCGACACGATGGCCAGCATCGTGTCCACCGTGACGTTACTGTCGTCGTCCATCACCATGGTAATCTTGGGTTTCGTTTCATGCGCCAGAACCGTTTGGATGGCGCCCATGAGGCTGGAGAGACGCCCCTTGCTGGCGTGTAAGGCATCCTCGTAAACGGCGGCTGCAATGCCCACGGTCACCAGTTCAAAGAAGGGCATTTTCTTCCCTTGCCCCACCCTGACCTGGCCCAGATCGAGCTTGCGAAAGTGACCGTCGGCAATGAGGGCGCAAGCCTCAAGCGGATCTTCGGGGATGCCCAGACTCTTGGCCAGGTCATTCGCCGTGCCCGCCGGGATTATCCCCAGCCGCGCCTTGCTGCCCGCGATGCCGCGGATGATCGCCT
Organism: Thermoflexales bacterium; assembly: GCA_017882055.1. Lineage (GTDB taxonomy): Bacteria > Chloroflexota > Anaerolineae > Fen-1058 > Fen-1058 > JADGQE01. The sequence goes on along the minus strand of JADGQE010000133.1, from coordinate 7,216 downwards.
CAACGGTGTCATCCCCGCCCATGGCGATGATGATCTTATAGCCCTCTTTAACCGCTCGCCGGGCGATCGGCAGGGCGGCTTCATGGGGCTTGGCGACGGCCACATCCACCTTTACCCCCTGCTCCTTCAGGCAGCGGGTGACCTGCTCGAGCAGCTGGCCCCGGCCCGATACGTTACCCGAACCGGGATTGGCAATCAACTTGGCATAGACTTTTTTATTTTTCTTGGACATATCCGTTCCTCATTTTCTTGGTGATCAACTCGATCAACGTATACACGAATCCGGACCAGGCGACGCCCAGCACATAGCCGGCCAGGACATCGGTCAGGTAATGATCGCCTACAAAGATCCGGCTGAAGCCTCAGTTCTTCGGTGATGACGGTGCCACCCGTCAACACGGCGATGTCCTCCAGTGTGGCTTTGCGGCGATCGCCAAAGCCCAGGGCCTTAACAGCCAGCAAATTGAATATGCCGCGCAGCTTGTTCAGCACCAGTGTGCCAGCGCTTCACCGTCGACATCTTCAGCAATCACGACCAAGTCGCGCTTGCCCTTCTGGATCAACTTTTCCATTAGTGGCACAATATCGGTTGCGGCGCTGATCTTCTTGTCCCGGTCTCAAACCGATCCACTTCCTCGTCTGAGGCGAGCGAAAAGCCAAACACTTGCCTTACGGCTGGAACCCGTGCGGTCGGCCGCTGGTGTGCACCAGGCGGGGCCTGGCCAGGTTTACGGTCATGGAACGTTCATCCAACCGGTAAGCGTTGAACATGCTGATCGCTTTTCGGGTATCAGCGCGCGTGACCAGCGTGATCAGCGCATGGCCGGTATCGCGATCTTTGGTCACCGCGACCAAAGCGACCGCGCCCGCCTGCGTAAATAACTGGCGCAAATCGTCATTCGAAGTTGTGTTCGACAAGTTACCACATCTAGTTTTGCGTCCATGTCCAGTCTCCTTCGTGACCGGCTGTTCGCCGGTAAAACACAAGCCACCGGACCCTACCGGGCGGCCGGTAAGGTAAAGTAAAACGTGCTGCCGGCTCCCACCTGGCTCTTTAGCCCCACTTGCCCGCCCAGTTTTTCTACAATCCGCCGTACAATCGACAGCCCCAGCCCGTGCCCTTTTGGGCGAACCTGGTCAAGCCGCGTGAACGGCGTGAATAGACTCGATTGTTCTTCCGGCGTGAGGCCGCCACCGTGATCACGCACCCAATAGCACACCATGCCATCCGGCTGTAAGGCCGCACCCAGTTCGATGCGCGGCGTTGCTGGCGGCGTGCCGCCATATTTGAGGGCGTTACCCAGATAGTTGGCCCACACCTCTTCTACCCAGGGACCATGACCCAACGCCGCCGGCCACATGGACGCGTCCGGCCAGACGATCTCGGCCTGAGCGTTTTTGATCATATCGGCCAGGCGGCTGATGCTATCCGCGACGATATGCACCATGTCCAACGGCGAGGTCTTCACTTCTGACTTGCGCAGTTCGGCCAATAACAGCAGCTCGTCGATGATCGTGCTGATCCTGTAGCCCGTCTGCACGATAACTTTCACATACCGTTGACGTTCGCCATCGGACAGAGTCACGTAATCGCGGGTGAGCACTTCGGCATAACCGATGATCAGAAATGCCGGGTTCTTAAGATCATGTGCCACGGTGTGGGCAAAGGCATCGAGCTCCTCATTGCGCACCTGAAGCTCGGCGTTGGACAGACTCAGCGCCTCTTCGGCACGCAAGCGTGCCGAGATGTCGCGGATGTTGCATTGGATGACTTGTTGCTGATCAACCCAATAGACGTTGCTAACAAACTCGACGTTCATGCGCCGGCCATCACGGGTTTCGAGCGGCAAGTCCTCGTAGCGGATATAGCCTTTACTTCGCAACTCTATGAAGGCGGCCTGGGCGGCAGCTGTGTCTTTGAACGGGCCGATCTCCCAGAGTCGCTTGCCCAAAAACTCGGCGTGAGAATAGCCCAGCATCTTTACCAGGAATGAATTGACATCGGTTATACACCCTGTATCGGCATCGAGAATGAGTATCCCGTCCTGGGCGGTCTCAAAGAGCCGCCGGTAACGGGTTTCCGAAACTTGCAGCGTCGCTTCGACCCGCTGGCGCTCGACGTCGGCTTTTTCCGATTCGACCACGCGTTGGCGCAAGACTACCAGCTCGGCCATCAATTGGGCTTTGGTTCGTTTGGTATCTGTCATCGGTCTAAGCTTTCCAACAGGAATTACAGGAAATAGACGAGCGGCGCACAACGAAGATGAAAGCCCGAACATGTCTGCGTGCTTTCATCTCTCGACGTTTGTTTCTAGCCAATCAAACTTCTAGCCGGTAAACTTAAGCGGCTGCCGCAGCGGCTGGCACAGTTTCGGGCTGTTTGACGATTTCTAATTCGATGCTGATGTCGTCGCCGACCAACCAGCCCCCGGTTTCGAGGGCGACATTCCAGTTGAGGCCCCAATTCTTGCGTTTGATCTGAGCCTTGGCCGTAAAGCCGGCGCTGGGGGTGCCCCACGGGCTTTTGGCCTGGCCATTAAATTCCACGTCGAGCGCGACTGCGTGGGGCAGATCGCGGATGACCAGATCACCGTAGAGCACCGCGTGAGTCTTATCCTTAACGTCGACGCGCGTGCTATGGAAGGTGAGGTGCGGATATTTCTCGGCGTCGAAGAAATCGGGCGACTTCAGGTGCGCGTCGCGTTTCTCGTCCTTAGTGTTGATGCTGGCGGTTTCGATATCAACATTGCTGATGGTGTTGGCGAGATTGTTCTCGTCGAACTGGCCGCGCACGTTCGAGATCATCATGTGCCGCACTGAAAAATTAACTTCCGTATGGGCTGAATCAATGGTCCAAGACGTTTTAAATTCTCCTGTGTCGTTTGTTGAAGAGTCGATCCAAATACCGTTCGAGCCTTGCACACGCGCCAATCGATCCAGGCGAAACCCGGGTCGCGGCAGTCGATCACGCAGGCGTTGGTTCATTGGGAATCGCCGTGATGTAGGGACAGGTCTTGCACCTATCCGGTGGGCGACCGCAAGGGTTCGCCCCTACCGCTGAGGGCGGCCTCAGCCACGGGGGGATAAAGGTTCAAGCGTCTTTCCCCGATAGCGATATACAACGCTTGCAAGGTGGAATATTGTCCTAGCAGGTACGTTCCGGCTTCTTTACCTTGCAGTGTCTCTACACCGTAGGGCCTAAGAATGGCAACTGCGACAGCCCACGCTCTGGTCGGCCAGCCCAACTGCACGGCGGACGGGATATGGTTGGAGTGCGTCTGTGTGTGACCGATGGCATCGCGCAACAACTTCATGACCAGCTTGCAGCGGGCAGCTTCTTCGCGGGCCTCCGCCCGATCGGGCAGCTGGGGGTCGTTGTTGGACAGAATCACAATGGCTGGCGGCGCTTCGGCGTCGATCGATGAGGACAGACTGGCGAAGGCCTCGCCGGGGTCGTAAACTTCGCCAGCGGCGACTTCGTCGGCGGGCATGTTCAATCGGAGCCGTGTAGCGGGATCATCGACGAAGACCAGGGTCTCGTTGTGATCCTTAACCAGCGCCGTGATCAAAGCCAGTCGATGGTTTTCCAGGCTGCGCCTTTCATTGGCCCGGTCAATCAGTCCGCCGATGTACTTCGCCCCCAACACCAACACCAGCCCAAACGCGATGACGGCGCCAATCGGGATCAGCCACGACAGCGTTTCGCTTTGCACCCGTGAGTTGCTGTCCGCTAGCACCGCCGTCACGCCCTCGCGTTGCATAGCCTCCGCCGTCGCCGTCGCCTGGGCTTGTTGCTGTACCAGCAGCACGGCCCGCGCGTCGACGGTCGCCTGCGCCTCGTTCGCTTGCGCGCCCTGTTGGGCCAACATAGCTTGATCCGTCGCGGTCGCCTGGGCTTGTTGTTGCGCCGCCAGCACGGCCCGTGCGTCGACGGTTGCCTGCGCCTCGTTCGCCTGGGCGGCCTGTTGCGCCAGCTGGGCCTGAACTGTGGCCGTTGCCTGGGCTTGCTGCTGAGCTGCGAGCATCGTCTGCGCATCCGTGGTCAGGGCCAGTTGTGTGCGTGCGGCGTTCACCACCTGAGCAGTCGCCGCCGCAGCGAGAGCTCGCGCGTTGTCAGCGGCCTGAGCTTGCGCCGTCTCTCTGGCCGCCGCCGTGCTCGCCGCGGCTTGCTGCTGCTGCGCCTGTTGCAGAGTGTTATCGGCCGAGCGTTGTTGTGAGGCGGCGCTGTCACCGGACGCGGGATTAGGCGCGAGTGCCTCATTCACTCCGCACGCAACGAGCAGCAGCCCCAGCGCTAACAGCATCAAGAAATTTCTCATGGTTGCCCTTTCGTCCGACCCTTCGAAGACCGAGCCGGATAGCCACCGTCGATCATCAACGTGTGGTCGGTTACACAAGTTGCGCCATTTACAACGGCGACTTTGCCTTTGAATGAATTCACCTTAGCGGTTTCCTTTCAAATTTGGCGGTGCTCCGCTGGTGGCTCCAGCCGATCGGGCGCACACCGCCCCAAGATGATGATAGTCGCTTTACGCGCCGGTGACCATCAGCACGATGCTGAAGATGTTGTCAGTGTTTGTCCTACACATCCAGCCCGTCTCAGCATGGGCGCCGCAATTCGTTGATCGGCTGCTGCGATATCCATGCCGGGACCGAATGCCGCTACAGACCAACAAAAGAGCGGAGCCCCTGTGATCAGGCTCCGCTCGCTCAACGCTTTACACCCCGCAAAGTAGAGCTGCTCCATCGGCGGAGCCGGCACATGAGCAACATTTCCAAAGACTACGCAGCCAGCGGCAGCCGCTGCTGACGAACATCGGCCGACATCCGTAAGCGCGAAAACGCATCGCGCTCGATCTGCCGCACGCGCTCACGGCTCAAACTCAATTTCTGCGCGATGTCTTCAAGCGTATGCGGTTGATCACCATTCAGGCCGTAACGCAGCCGCACCACCAGCGCGTAGCGCGCGGGCAATTCCTCTAACGCTCGCTCCATCGCTTCGCGCAGCAAGCGCCGCGCAACCAGATCATCCACCGGCGTGACCTGGGTGTCTTCCAGCTGTTCCAGCGGCGAATCATCGTCATCAGCGCTCAGCGGATCGTCGAGCGAAACGACGGGCACGGTGACCGTCCGCAGCGACCGAATATCGGTCGGTGTGACCTCCAATCGCTGCGCGAGCTCCGCGTCGTTTGGCGCGCGGCCCAGCGACTGCTCCAGCGTCTGCGCTACCCGAGACAGCCGGTGCACTCGATCCTGCAAGTAAGCGGGCAGTCGAATCGTGCGGCTTTGATTGGCCACCGCCCGATTGATCCCCTGCCGCACCCACCAGGTCGCATAGGTCGAGAGCCGCAGACCGCGCGACGGCTCAAACCGATCGATCGCGCGCAGCAAACCGATGTTGCCTTCTTGAATCAAGTCCATTAACGGCAGGCCAAGATGCTGATAGCGTTTGGCAATACTGATGACCAGGCGCGCATTCGATCGCACCAGCTCTTCACGCGCCGTCAGCGCCTGCTCGATTTCGCGGCGCAGCTGACGCCGGGTTGTTTCACTCAGTGCCGGGCGACTGCGCTCTAGTTTCTTCCCGGCGATACGGCCACGTTCCACGGCCAACGTCAATTCTCTTTCTTGCCCGGCAGACAGCAAGCGATGCCGGGCCGATTCCTGGAAGTACTGCACCACCACATCGACCCCGCCTTCGTCGGGGACCTCTTCCGGATCAAGATCAGCGTCGAACACATCGAGCCCGTCATCCCTGATCTCGAAGTGATCCAGCGGCTCGGTTTTAGCAGTCAGCACGTCATCATCCGATCGAGCGACTTCCAGCTCATCTTCGTCCAACTCATCCAACCAGTTTATATCCAGACGCATGTCTGCCAGCTCCTCAATGTCTGCCTCTTTGAAAATTGCGATTGGCTACCGACCCGCTGAGCAATAGCATCAGCCATAGCCTCAGCTGCGCGTTGCATAGCCGCTAAATCAACCAGGCGTCTCGGCCCTGTTTTCTGCAAGTTACGCGGGCGAGAAATCAAGCTGATCACGATCAAGTGAGCATCACACTCGCGGCGGCCAGTATAAGCACGGCTATGACGGGAATCCAAGGTTGCCGTCAACCAGGTGCCGGAAGCGCCGGACTGATCGCTGCCTCCGCGATCGACTTTCGGCCTGGTCCACTGCCCATGTCGCTGAACAAATCTTGCAGATGATGCGGCACGCGAGGCGCTTCAGCCTTGATTGAAGTTTCGTCATTCGTGAAGTGGCTTTCATCACTCCGCTCGGATTCTCGGATTACCTTCCAGACGTCTTGAATCTCGATTGCATTCATACCGTAGCTCCTCAAGTGTTTGACGTATCGCTGGATCAGATCGATCGGCGGCGGTGTGGCAGGGGAAAAGGCCGATCGATCGATGCCGCGCTCAACGCCATCATGATAACCGCTTCGCGCGCCCGTGACTATCAGCACGTTGCCGAAGAGCTTGTAGGCATTGAACGAAAGGCGCTGTCAGTGTTGGGACTACACACGCGGCCTTTGAGGAATTGGTCGGCAGCCACGGCGGCGAGCAGACCAACGCTTTTCTGCCGCATCCATCCGATGTGCGTGTGCCAACAACGAAAAACTCTGCCGCTGTCTTTCCTGTGCTCGATGCGCGGACTGCGACCACAGTCCGCGCGCTGCCCTGAAGACCTGACAGGTTAAGTGTGCGACGGATGCTCGACATCATTGTGACGATGCAATCAGACGGCGCATGAGCCGCCAGGATATGAGCATCAGCACCAGGCCGATGGCGATCAGGCCACCCAGCAGCGCCCAGTTTGGATCAATCCCACGCAGAGCGATATCCCGCAACAGGAGCGTGCCATAGGTCGTGGGCAACAGCCAGGAGATGACTCTCACAGGCTCCCAGAGCATATCCAGACTCATGATGAATCCGCTGAAAAAGACGCTGGCCAGCAAGATGATCATGCTGTATTGCACCGCCTGGCTGTCGGTTTGCGAAACGATCGAAATAGCAAAGCCGATCCCCAGGGAGGTAAACAGCACGGCGGCGATGACCAGGGTGAAATTCCACCAGTTACCCAGCATCGGCATGTGTAGGGCAAATACGAGCAGGGCGGATAGGATGGCTGCGATCACGCCGCCGAACAGCATGTAGCTGATGAATTTGCCGAATAGAGCTTCCATCGCCGATAAGGGTGAAACGCGGAAGAGCTCCAT
>JADGQE010000132.1 GCA_017882055.1 Thermoflexales bacterium | reverse complement strand
GTTCGATCGCGGCAGGGGCCGGCGCTGCTCCGATTGTCGATCCCGCGGCTCAGCGGGCACTCGTTCGTCGATAATCAATCATATAAGTCGAAGGAACAGCGCGCCGCCGAAGAAGCTCGCGACCCGCTGCCGCGCTTGAAGAACTATCTGATCGATCGGCAGCTGCTGAGCGACGCTGAATGGCTGCAGCTTGAGCAAGAAGTTGAAATCGAAGTCGCCGCCGCGCGCGATCGGGCGGCCGCGCAGCCTGAACCCGATCCTTCGTCGACCACGGCGTATGTCTTCTTCGATGGCGCTACTCTGCAACCCATCGGCGGCGTCTTACCGGCAGGCTTCGTGTTCCCGCCCGACTCGACGGTGCCGCAATCGCCTGAGCCGGGCCGGCGCTTGAACTTGCTCGACGCGGTCAAACGCACGCTCGAGCAGGAACTCGTGATCAATCCGCGGCTGATGATCTTTGGTGAAGATGTCGGCGTGAAGGGCGGCGTGCATGGCGCCACCACCGACATGCAGTTGAAGCACGGCGTCGATCGTGTGTTTGATACTTCGCTGTCGGAAGATGGCATCATTGGCCGATCGGTGGGCCTGGCTCTGGCGGGACTCACGCCTGTGCCAGAAATCCAATTTCGAAAATACGCGGACCCGGCGACGGAACAACTCAACAATATCGGCACGCTGCGTTGGCGAAGCGCGAACCAGTTCGCCGCGCCGATGGTGGTGCGCATCCCGGTCGGTTTTGGGCGCAAGACGGGCGATCCATGGCACAGCGTCACCAATGAATCGATCCACGCGCACACGCTCGGTTGGCGCATTGCCTTTCCATCGAATGCGGAAGATGCCGTGGGTTTGCTGCGATCGGCTTTGCGCGGCAACGATCCTACGTTCTTTTACGAACATCGCGCCTTGTTAGACACTGCGCCCGCGCGCCGGCCGTATCCGGGCGACGATTACGTGCTGCCGTTCGGTGCAGCGAATGTGTTGACGAGCGGCGACGATCTCACGGTGGTAACGTGGGGGGCGATGGTGTATCGCTGCCTCGATGCGGTGGAAAGCCTTGCGAAGGTTCCCTCACAAGGTTATTCGATCGAAATTATCGATCTGCGCACGATTGTGCCGTGGGACAAAGCGTGCGTGCTGAAGTCGATTCGCAAAACGGGCAAAGGCTTAATCGTTCACGAGGATGGCATGACGGCGGGCTTCGGTGCGGAGATTGCGGCGGTGATCGCGCAAGAGGCGTTCTTCGATCTGGATGCGCCGATCACGCGGCTGGCGACGCTGGATGTGCCGATTCCCTACAACGCGGAACTGATGCATTCAGTGGTGCCGACCGTCGAAAAAATCGGAGCCGAGATGGAACGGTTGGTGAAGATATAATTGGTAGTAGCGGCCGGTCTTAGACCGGCCGCTACAATTCTACGAAGATGGTTTTGCCGTTAAAGGTGACTTTATCCCCGTCGATCAATTTGCGTCCGCGCCGCGTCTCGGTCTTGCCATTGACTTTGACTTCGCCGTTTTGAATGGCGATCTTCGCTTGTCCGCCGCTATCGGCCATTTGCCGCCACTTCATGAATGAATCCAGTTTGATGTATTTCTCTTCGGTCATGCGTCACCTGGTTAATGGGTCAATTGGTAGATGGGTCGGTGATGGGCAGGCGGATCAACATCCGCGTGCCCTGGTCTATTTGGCTTGTCACGCCAATCGAGCCGCCGTGCGCTTCGACGATACCTTTCGCAATCGCCAGCCCCAGGCCCGATCCGCCCGCGGTGCGCGAGCGCGACTTGTCGGCGCGATAGAACCTTTCAAAGACGTGCGGCAGGTCTGCGGGCACGATACCCGAGCCGGTGTCGGTCACTTCGATCAAGACGTGATCGTTTTCGTCTTTTGCGCCAAGGGTGATCGTTCCGTTCGCCGGTGTATAGCGCAGCGCATTCGAGATCAAAATCGCCACGGTCTGTTGAATGCGGTCGGGATCGACTTCGATCCTGGGCAAATCAAGCGCCACTTCGGATCGCAAAGAGACTTGTTGCGTTGACGCCTGTGCTTCGAATGAAGCCAGCGCACTGGCAATGAGGGCGCTCAGATCGGTCGGGCGTTTGACCAGCGGCAGTTGCCCGGCTTCGGCCAGGGCCAGCGTGCGCAAGTCTTCGATCAAGCGCGCGAGCAAATTGACTTGCTTCAAGGCCGGTTGCAAGTGCTCGGCATCGAGCGGATATACACCGTCGATCATCGCTTCGAGGTTGCCGCGAATCACCGTCAGCGGCGTGCGCAGTTCGTGGGCGATGTCGGCGGTCATGTCGCGCCGCAGACGCTCGGCCTGCTGCAAATGATCAGCCAGCGTGTTGAAGGCCGAGCCGAGATCGCTGAGCTCATCGCTGCCCAAACGCGCGGGATGCTCATCGACTTGAACGCGGGTGGCCAGATCGCCCTGGGATAGAGCATGCGCGGCGGTTGTGAGCTGCTCAATCGGGCGAGTGATGGCGCGCACGACGACATAGCCAATGAGCAAGGCGGCGATCAAAGCAAGGCTGCCGCCAAGGACGACAGCGCGGTTGACCCGATCGATGACTTCCTGCCGCAGGACGCCAGCAATCGGTCCGCGCCGAGCAGGGTTGAGGTTCATCATGCCGGTCATGTCCAGCGGCGGCGAGTCCGACTCGCTGCTCATCATGAAAGGCCGCAGCTCGCGATTGGTGACTTGATTGGCTAAGACCACGACCGCGCTCAGGCCAATCGCCACGACGAGCGCAAAGGCGAGCAGCAGCTTCCAGAAGAGGCTGAGTTTCATTTGATGGCCTCACTGAATTTGTAGCCAATACCATAGACCGTCAAAACATACGTCGGATTGCGCGGCTCGTCGCCGAGTTTCTGACGCAGGTTTTTGATATGCACATCGATGGTGCGCTCGTAGCCCTCGTAGGTTTCGCCCTGCGCGGCATCGAGCAGTTCCATGCGTGAGAAAGCGCGTCCGGGCTGCGCAGCCAGCGTGCTGAGAATATTGAATTCGCTGGGCGTCAGATCGACCAATCGGTCGTGCAAGTGCACCTCATGTTTGATCGGATCGATCTTCAACGCGCCGGCGCTGATGATCGAAAGTGGCTCGGCCGTCACGCCCGATCGGCGCAGCACGGTCCGCACGCGCGCCACCACCTCGCGCGGGCTGAAGGGCTTGACGATGTAATCGTCCGCGCCGATCTCCAATCCGATCAAGCGCTCGGATTCTTCAACGCGCGCAGTCAACATGATGACGGGCGTGTTCGATTCGCGACGGATCGTGCGGCACACATCCAGCCCGTCGAGCGACGGCAGATTGAGATCGAGGATGACCAGATCGGGTTGTTCGTGACGAAACATCGTCAGTGCTTGCTGTCCATCGCCTGAAGCCAGCACACGGAAGCCGCTTTGCTCAAGATAAGCGCGCACGACTTTGACAATTTCGAGTTCGTCGTCGACGACGAGGATTTTGTGAGCCATCATGCGAATGATACCACGGAGTGAAAGCAGAAACCCGGCTTCATCACGAAGCCGGGTTTCTGCCAGACAACTTACTTTAGCCTTGCTGCCCTGGTGTTATCCCATTAGGGATGCCGGGCATTTGGGAGCCATTCGGTTGACCGCTCGGTGGATTACCCTGGCCGCGACCGAATCCGCGGCCGCCATGGGGGCTGAAGCCAAACCCAAGAGGCATGTTCTGCATCTGGCTCAGCATCTGATCTTCTTGCTGCTGGGTGAGGGTGCCTTGCTTGACGAGAGCGTCTAGCTCGACTTTCATCGCAGCGGTGGCGACCTTCTGAAGATCGGTCAGGGCGACACCCTTGCTCTGTGCGAGTTGAGTGATGGTCTGGCCGCTTTGCAGCGCCTTTGTCAGTTCATCAGTCGTCATGCCAAGTTTCTGGGCAATGGCCGCAAACACTTGCTGATGCGCTCCATTTGGTCCCATCATGTTGCCGAAGGAGCCGCCCATCTTGCCTGGGCCGAAGCCTCGACCACGCCCGAAGTTGAGCAACGGCGTCGTCATTCGGCTGAGCAGCGAGTCGGCCTGTTGCTGAGTGATCGCTCCGCTCTTGACCTGTTCGGCCAGCGCACTCTTAGCGGCATCCAGCGCGACCTGGTTGAGATCGGTGATCGATACGTTCTTGCTCTGCGCGATCTGATCGATCGTTTGGCCGCTCTGCAGCGCTGTATTCAACTCGGCAACCGTCATGCCCAATTTCTGCGCGACAGCGGTTTCAATCGATGTATTGATCCCGTTGGTGCCCATCATCCCGCCACCGGACTTGCCGCCCATCATCCCGCCGCGGAAGGGCATTGTGCCGGTGTAGACATCGGTGTTGCTCAGCCTGCCGCGCCCCATTTGCAGACCACCGGTTTGACCGCTGTTCTGGGCCGATACGATCAACACGTTGCCAATCAGAATCACACCCACAATCGTTGCTAAAACCAGTAAACCTTTCTTCACTTTTGCACCTCCATGCAAGTTGCTGTTATTTGATGTTGCAGGGTAACTATACCAGTAACTTGTTAAGAACTTGTGAGGACGCGATAGGTGGATTGTGAAGATTCGGAGAGACCGCGGGCCTAACCCTCCGGCTTCACCTTTGATTTTTGCCTGGTTGGCTCGTCCTTGTTAATCTTCTCGAACACGGCGATGAGTTGTTGCTCGCGTATGCGCAGCGGCTCTTTCAAGCGGGCCAGAGACAGCTGGACATATTTGTCGATGGTTTCATAGCCGACGTATTTTCGCTTTAGGTGTTTCGCGACTTTAATGGTTTGTCCCGACCCGACGAAGGGATCGAGTACAACTTCACCCGGATAGGAGTACATCTGGATCAAACGCTGCGGGATTTCTTCGGGGAACGGGCAGGGGTGATCGATCAGATCGGGCGGCACGGGCGCGATGTGCCAGACGTTGTTGGCGACATCCATCGTGAACAAGCGATTGATCGGATACGCTGCCTGCGCTTTTTCTTCGGCACTGCGGCCGGCGTAGATTGGATCGCCCGGCTTGCGGAAGATCAAAATGTACTCGGTCATGATGTTGGGATAGTAATAGCCGGGATAAGGCTGCTGAATGGTGACGCCGGCACGTTTGACACCGGCCGTGCATTTGTGCCAGATGATGTCTTGATGAAATACCCAGCCCGACCGGGTGAGGCGCGCGATCAGATCGAACGGCACGGGATAATGCCGGCCGTCGAGCAGCACCGTGCCGATCACGATGGCGCAGAAGCCGCCCGGCCTGGTCACACGCAAGACCTCGCCAAAGATGCGATCGAGCCAGTCGAGGTAATCGTTATAATCGGAGTAGCCGCCGGCATAGGCGCGCGTTCGATAATACTCGCTTTTGTCGGAAGCGTGAATGTCGTAATCGATCGCGTTCCAATAGGGCGGCGATGTCACGGTAAGCGCGACGCGGTCAGCCTTGAGTTCTTGCATCGTCTCACACGAATGGGCATAAATACGGTTGGGCATGCTGTTCCTCGGGGGCAGAATGACTCTAGTTTAGCTGAGAATGGGGCAATTGGCAAGACAGGATGAGAACATTTGACACACCCTAAAAGGCGACGTTTAACACTGTCGCCAGGGCGGTAGATTGCGCTACAATGAAAAGGAACTGTGGTTCTACTGCATGGCTGAGTTATTTGAATCAGCAACTTTGCATGACAGGCTCCAAATCCATGACCACTCAGTTCAATATGGTTTATATCTACTTCATTTATGGGCTGGCCTTCTTCAGCATGGGGCTGGCGATCACGCTGGAGGCCGGGCGCGGCTCGAATGCCCGTCTGCGTCATGGCCTGCGCGCACTGGCGCTGTTCGGCTTAATTCATGGCGTGCACGAATGGATCGATATGTTCGAGCAGCTGAGCTTCCTGCCCGGCCACGATATCGATCCGGCGACGTGGCACACCACCCGGATCGCGATGCTGGAATTCTCCTTTTTATTTCTGGCTGCATTCGGCGCGTCCTTGCTGCCTAACGTCAAGAATTATCGGCGGGCCAGCGTGCTGGTACCCCTTTGCCTGGCGACGATCTGGGGGATAGGGATTGTGGTGCTGCGCGGCTATTTCACGATTGACACCGGGTTATGGGACGTGGCTGATGTGTGGACGCGGTACGTGGTGGCGGTGCCGGCTGCGCTGCTTACGTGCATCGGGCTGGTTGCTCAACAACGCGTGTTTCAGCAGGCGGGCATGGCGCAATTCGGCCAGGCGAGTCTGATCGCGGCAGTGGCTTTTGCCTTTTACGGACTAGTGGGTCAGATCTTCGTGCGTGCCACCGCCCTGCCGCCGTCCAATGTCATCAATCAAGATCTCTTCTTGCAAACCTTCGGGTTTCCGATTCAACTATTGCGTGCCTCGGCGGCGGTTGCTTCGGCTTATGGCGTCATTCGCTTTCTGCGATCGTTTGAGGTGGATACCCAGCGTAAGATTAAGGCCTGGCAGGAGTCTCAGTTGCAAGAAGCGCAGCGGCGTGAAGCACAGCGCGGTGAAATGCTCAAGCGTGTGGTATCGGCGCAGGAGGCAGAGCGCCAGCGCATCGCGCGCGAGCTGCACGATGAGACCGGTCAGGCTCTGACGGCGATCGGTCTGGGGCTGCGCGGCATTTCCACCACACTGCGTCAGGATGTCGATAAAGCCGCCAATAATTTGCGCCAGATGGAAGGGTTGGTCGCCAATTCATTGACCGAGTTACAACGTTTAATTGCCGATCTGCGTCCGTCACATTTGGATGATCTGGGCTTGCCGGCGGCGTTACGCTGGTATGCGGGCGAAGTTCAGAACCGTGTGCCGCTGAAGATTAGCGTGGATATCAGCGGTGAGCCGCGTCCGATCGAGCCAGTGGTTAATACCGCGTTGTTTCGCGTGGCGCAAGAAGCTTTGACCAACATCGTCAAACATGCCAATGCCAAAACAGCCTGTGTCCACCTGTGTTACGAATCGGACGGGGTCGCGCTCCGGGTTGAAGATGATGGCTGTGGATTCGATGAGAACCTGTCAAGAACCGATCGGCTGCCCTGGGGCTTGCTGGGCATGGAAGAGCGCGCAGCCTTACTGGGCGGACAATTCAGGCTGAATTCCAGGCTCAACCTGGGCACATCGATTCAAGTGACTATTCCTTATCATCAAATTGCCGAGGTGACTCATGACGATACGCCTGTTGCTGGTGGATGATCACGCCGTGATCCGATCGGGCTTGCGGATGCTGCTGGAGAGCGAGGCTGATATCGAGATCGCGGGCGAAGCGGGCACGGGCCGCAAGGCGCTGGAACTGATCGGACAGATCAACCCGGACCTGGTGTTGATGGACATCGGCTTGCCGGATATATCCGGGATCGAAGTCACTCAGCAGATCAAACAGAACTGGCCGAATGTCGCCGTCGTCGCATTGACCATTCACGAGGACGAGGAATATTTCTTCAAGATGCTGCAGGTCGGCGTCAATGGCTACGTGCCTAAACGCGCTGCGCCGGAAGAGTTGCTCACGGCGATCCGCACGGCGGCCGAAGGCGGTGTGTATCTGTATCCCTCGCTCGCCAAATTGCTCGTGCAGGATTACCTGGCGAGTGATCGGGAGGCCGCTGCCAATGTGGTGGATGGCTTGACTGATCGCGAGCGAGAAGTTCTAACCCACTTAGCCGAAGGTGCCAGTAATGAAATCATTGCGGAAACTTTGAGCATTAGTCCCAAGACGGTCAATCGGCATCGCGAGAACATCATGCGCAAACTCAACCTGCACTCGCGCACCGAATTGGTGAAGTACGCGATTCGTAAAGGGATCATTCAAGCCTGAGAGCGCCAGATCAATAAACGACACGCGCCCGGCTTAAGCCGGGCGCGTTGTGATCTCGTACTTATTCAGTTGCCGTTGCTCTTCAGGCAGACGTGGATTCGTCGGCGCGGCCGTTGCGACGTGCGATCAGCAAGATGCTCAAGATGAGCAGTTGACCGACGATCATGCCGGCCAGTTCAGGCCAGCGCGCCGAGCCTTCCAGTGCGACGCCGCGCCAGTTGACCATAGCCGTCACAGTGCTGGCGATTTCGGCCATGTGATCGGTGAAGTAGGCGATCCCGATCAACGCCAGCGCTGTAAATGGAATTGCGAGTGCGAGTGTGAAGACGACGGCGAACAATTGCACTTTGCGCATGGTAACCTCCCTCGTGTCGATCGAATTGACTGCGGTTGACTACTCCACTGAACTTCTTGACTATACTCTATCATTTTGGTTGCGCGCTGTCTATTGGCAAAGCAGGGCATTTTGAGGTGGGGGATTTGCCCATGTGCAGTGTGATGTATGAGGCGCTTTTGCCTGGCATGGATGATCATCGGTCGAGGTTACTTGCCAATCGATTTGATTTTGACTATTTGTATAAATCACGATAAACTAGACGCACTTCTCTGAAATTGAATTGTTGTTCAAGAATCGGCTCGATTGTACAATCGGTAACCAATGACATGACGTTTGTCATATTACCATATGACAGAAAGCACTAACTTTAGTTGCCAAACGGGGCAGAATATTAAAACCAGATGAAGTACCCATTGGGGTGTGGGTTATTACACCCATATTGATTGGGTAGAAATAGGTCTAGATCAAAGTTAGCGGGTTACATGGGCTTTATATATGCCCTGGTAGTGTACAACATCTTTGCAGATAAAGATTAGCAATAGGCCAAGGAGGTGCCCAGGCAGAATTCGGAGGAGATTATCGCGGTTTATTCGTGAACTGCACGACACTACATTTTTTGAGGAGGGAAGCAAATGTCGAAAAAGTATCTGTTGATCGTGGGCTTGCTACTCACTTTAGTTTTGGTGGCTGCCTGCGCATCACCTACGCCTGCGCCAGCACCGACACAGGCAGCGGCGCCGGCGACCACGGCTCCGGCAGCAACCAAAGTTCCAGAAGCAACTAAAACTCCTGAGCCGACGGCTGTGCCGAAGCCAACCGAAGCTCCAATCGCAGTTCCAAATTTGGATGTGTTTACGGCTTCCGGGCACGCCGATGCGAAGGCAATGGCCTTCAACGACTGGAATACTGCCACACCACAGGAAGTTCCGAACACCTGCGCACGCTGTCACACTTCTGCTGGCTTCCATGAATTGATCACGACGGGTAAGGTTGCAGCGGGTATCCCCGCTCCGGCTGGTCCCTTCACCTGCACGACCTGCCACAACGATGCTGCTGAAGCTCTAGTTTCCGTTACCTTCCCCTCGGGCAATGTCATTACCACTACCGAAGAAGGCGAAGCGATCTGCATGACCTGCCACCAGGGACGCCAGTCCAAGGTTAGTGTGGACAAACAGATTGCCACTTTCAAGGTCACGGATGCCGATACCGTCGTCGCCCCAATCAAAGATGCGAGTGGCAACAATGTGCTGTTTAGCTTCCTAAACGTGCATTACTTCGCCGCGGGCGGTACTCTGTATGGTTCGCAGGCCCAGATGGGTTACGAATACGATGGCAAAATCTATGATCCGAAGTTCCGCCACGTAGCCGGCGTGGATACCTGCGTTGCCTGCCATGATCAGCACGCCACCAAGGTTCGTGTTGAGAAG
>JADGQE010000131.1 GCA_017882055.1 Thermoflexales bacterium | reverse complement strand
AGCCCGCCGACTTCATCGGCGGGCGGTCTCATCGGCAAATGATCGCTGCCTGCACGGGAGCACTGCTCCGTATGTGTCGGCGGGCGATCATGTGCGGCGCGGAGCGTGACACCGTACGGCGCATTGTGCAACGGCTGAGCAGTAACGCACCTACTGGATATCAAACTCACCGCTGGCTAACAGCTCGCCCTCGACGTGAATGTCTACACGGTAATGGCCGGACGCTAAGCCGCCGGCGCTGATGAACGGCGTGATGATCCGCAGCGACGCCGTGCCCGACTCCTGCAAACTCGATTTTTCCAACACCGTCAACGTCTCGTCTTCACGATCGTTGACGTAGACCAACGCCTCAAGCTCCGAACCGGACTGAATGCCGGTGTAGTCAATTCCAACGTACACACGCTCGGTCTCTGCCGGGAAAGAATCGGCAATGCCTGTCAGATTATTCTGCGCATCGAGTGCAGCGCCAAAAGCCACCTTCGCAATCTTCGCGCCGATCGATTTCACCACCGCGGAGTGCCGGTAACGCAGCGAGACATACTTCTCTTTTATATCCTTCAACAGATCCGCAAGGTCGGCATTGGGCCAGGCCCTGAGCAGTTGCGTGAGATCATAGATCGACTGCCGGAAATAATAGTTGGCCGAGCTGATCGGCTGGCGCGCGGCCTGCTCAAAGCCCTGATCGACGGCGGCGAGAGCAGCGGCCTGCTGCCCCAGGCCCACCAGGGCAACGGCGCGATTCAGATACAGGCCAACCTGCAAGGGTGCTTGCGCGATCGCGCGATCCGTCCACTTCAACGCTTCGGGGTGATTGCCCAGCAGGTAATAGGCGTAGCCCAGATTCCACAACGTCGTAAGTTCAGTGCTGCCTTTGGCGAAGGCGGCTTGATAATCTTCGATGGCGTAATTGAGGAATTGGGATGCATCCTTGCGCTCAAACACCTGCTGCTCGCCGGCTTGAAGATAAGCCGCCGCGCGTTCGTCAAACGCATCCGGATAATTCGGATCAACCTTCAGCGCCGCATCCAACTGATCGATGCCACTCTGAAACAGCGGCAGCGCTTGATCGACGTAGCCCCAGCCGCGCAAAGTCGAGGCATGATACAGATCCGTATGTCCGTGCGCAAAAGATTGCATTGCCGCCTCAGGACGAACCGTCACGGGCAGCAAGGCCGTGATCGTCGTCCACGCCAGGCCGACCAGCGCGATCAGGACACCCAGCACGACAAACGCGCCGCGCACTCGCCCGCCGATCGTCGTGGCTAAACCGAATAAGAACAGCGACACGGCCAGCAGCGTGAGCACCGTCACGTAGGCCGAAGCTTTGTTGTTCCAATCGTTGCCTTGAGCCGTCGCGGCCTCGCGGCGCTGCTGCCAGAAGCTCGGCTCGAATTCACGTTCGGCGTAGTAGCGTGCAAGGTCGAGCGAACCGGTGATCGGATTGCTCAGATAAGGCGGCTGCGTCAGCGGGCTGAAGCCGGCCGTCAACTGCATCAGATTCTCCAATCGATCGACGGTCTGCGTCGACGTGACCGGCGAGCCCAGCTGCAGCGATCGCTCCCATGTGAGGGCCGACCACTGTTGCTCGACGTATAAATCATAGTTCTCGCGCTGCTGATTTTGCAACGTTGTTTCCATCTGCGTCACGGCGTAGCGTTGGCCATCGCGAATCAACGTATTGGATCGGCTCTGGGCGTCGTTTTGCAAAAAGGCCGTCAGCGCGGAGAGAACCGTCACGATCGACATCAAGGTAACGACCACGGCGTTGAAGCGCTTGTTATGCGGCTGAGGGTTGGCAGCGTTATCGGCAGACATGTTGGCCTCCTAGAGTACACCCGATTCGATCAGCACGGTCAAGGCAATCGATCCGATCAGAATCACACTGCCGAACGCCGCCAGCCCATAGCGTAAGCGGCTGCGAAAGACATCGGCGACGGCGAAACTGAGCAACGCCGTCGCCAGCAGGGCAATCACCGCCACCACCTTGACTGCCTTCGTGCGGCCCGCATCGGCCGAGTTGAAATACGGATCGGGGTTGAGATCATGAGACGAGGCCGCTTCGGTCAGCTTGCCATCCATGAAAGCCTGCTGATCAAAAGTCTCGGTGAATTTGTCGTAGTAACTGGTGTCAAAGAAGTAGCGGCTGTTAACCGCTTTGTTCCACTCCGCCGACGACTGCGTGTCGAGTTGTTGCCATTCGGCACTATCGGGTTTGAGGGCATCCATCGCCTTGACCATCAACTGCGCGGTGCGCTGGTGCTGAGCGAAACTGAGAAAAGCCGTCAGATTTTGGGCGCGCTGCGCTTCGTTGGACGATCGGGCCAGGGCCAGATCGATCGTGCTGGACATGCCGGATTGATCGGCCTGGTTGGCGTTGTCGTTCAAGACGCTCGCGCGCGCGGCCAGGACCGCGCCCGTCACAGTCGCCAGTGCGATGCACACGGCGATGAAGGTTTGAAACCGCCCGGATGATGTGGATTCGCTCATCGCTGATCCTTTCGAAAGGGAAATTCTAAAGGTAGTTGTTTACCGTGCTGGGTACACGAATCACACGAATTGCACGAAAAAATACTCTGAGCAATTTTACATTCGTGATATTCGTGTACAGGTTTCTGGGCAATACGCGACGCGGTAAACAGGTACTTCTAAAGATTATATGCTATTACCTGACCGATTGACAAATCTACCAAAAAGTGTAGAATCGGCGCGGTATTTACTCCGTTTTACTAAGAATTTGGATCAATGGCGACTCAAGGGAGTGTTCGGCCTCAACGCCGGACAAAAGTCACGCCGGCTAAAGCCGCCCGGCCTCACAACAAATCGGTCGATGCCGAATGGCTGTCGCTGCGGCAGGCATCTGATCTGCTGGGCGTGCATCCAGCTACGCTGCGCACCTGGGCCAATCAGGGGCGCGTCGCCAGCCAGCGTACTGCCGGCGGGCATCGTCGCTTTCGCCGATCGGAATTGGAACAGCGAACCCGGTCACAGCGCGAACCCTCAGCGAGTGTCGAGATGCTGATCCACAGCGCGCTGGGCCGCGTCCGATTGACGATCGAGCAATCGGACATGCCGTGGCTCGAACGGTTGAATGCCGCCGATCGAACTCAGCATCGCGATCTGGGCCGCCGCCTTCTAATCGATTTAGCCGCTTCGCTGGAACCGTCAGCCGATCGAGCCGGCAGTTTATCAAGAGCACAAGCGTTAGGCCATGATTATGCGGCGCTGTCCCGGCAGCATAGCCTCAGCCTGACGGAGTCCGTGCAGGCCTTTCTGTTCTTCCGCGATTCGATGGTCGATAGCCTGATCCAAATGGCGGGTTTGCTGGAAGCCTCGGCTTCAGCGAGCTGGCGGCTGGCCCATCGCCATCTCACCGAATTCACCAACGCCGTGCTGCTGGGTCTCATCGAGTCTTACCAAAAATTGAAAGTGAAATCATGAATCAACCGACCGATCCGAATACGCGTAAGCAGACGCCGCGTATGCCGTCCAATGCACTGTATGAGAAAGTTGTACCGATCGCGATCGGCTTGATGGTCTTGATCTTAGTGCTCGTTATCGCCGCCGTCGTATTTGCGCCGTTGTTGGGCCCCGGCGGTTACTGATTCAGAAAAACCAATCGGAGGAGAAGAACATGCAGATTATTCGGTTCCTGCCATTCGCATCGACGTTGATTGTATTTGTGTTTGCGGCGCTCGTGTTGAGCCGCTACCGGCAGCGCGGCGGCCTGCACTCGCTGTTGTGGGGCATCGGCTTCATCATGTATGGCCTGGGCACGTTCGCCGAAGCATACCTCGCGTTCGATTACACTGCGTTTATGCTGCATACGTGGTATCTATTCGGCGCGATCCTGACACCGGCCTGGTTGGGTCAGGGCACAATCTTTTTGCTGGTGCGACGCAGCCGCCTCGCCCAGATTTCGCTGATCATTCTGACACTGGTCACCCTCTTCGCGGCAGTCAAGATTTTCAGCCTGCCCACCACAGACAAACCATTCGATGTGACTGTACCCGTGTCCGCACAGTACAAAGACGTCCTGGTGCGCGACGGTCTGAGCGGCGCACTGCTCGGCAGCTTCGCAGCTTACGGCACGCTGGCGCTCGTCGGCGGCGCGTTGTATTCGGCCTATGTTTTCTGGCGCAAGCGTATCATGCCGCAGCGTGTGCTGGGCAACGTGTTGATCGCAGCCGGCGCATTATCACCCGCCCTGGGTGGCGTGCTGGTTGCCAATCACATGGGCGATTACCTGTTCATCAGCGAGTTGCTCGGCGCGATCATCATGTTCATTGGCTTCCTGTTAGCGACGGCGCAGCAGCCGGTCGCCGCGCCAGCAGCGCAAGCAGCATCGTCCTAAAGTTAAAGACACGGCCATTCCGAGTAACGCCGCGCTGCACCTGGGATGACATTCGGAAACCCGGTTTCTTGTTAGCGAAGGAAACCGGGTTTCTTTGGTATAATCCCCGCATGACGAATCGAGAATCGGGTTCGAGCGCGGGTTGCGCGGCCAGCCTGTTCGTGCTGGCCGGGCTGATACTGTTGGTCGCCGGTGGCATCGCGGCGTATCCCGCCATGCAACGCGCCGATGCGCCAACGCCGATCGGTTACGGCGAGTCCGCCCCGCCCCTTCGTCCGACTGTAACACCGTTACCTGTAGAAGGCAGTGCACCGCTGGTGCTGCCGAATGAATCGCTCGCGACACCGATCGCTGCCCGTTCACTGCCGCGGCCAGCGGCTTTGACGCCGATTGAGCAGTCCGGCGATTTTCCTACCCGGATCGTTATCCCGGCGATCAACCTCGATGCGCCGATCGAGACCATGGGCTGGAGCACGGTCGATGGCGTGAGCATGTGGGACTTGCCGGATCACTTTGCGGCGGGCTGGCTGAAAACATCGGCGCGGCTCGGCCAGGGCGGCAACACCGTGCTCGATGGTCATCACAACATCGACGGCAAAGTATTTCAGCATCTGGTCGATCTCAAAACCGGCGCTACGATCGAAATCGATGCAAACAGCCGGGTTTATTTTTATCGCGTCACGACGCTGCGCATCTTGCCCGAACGCAATCAGCCTATGGAGGTGCGTCTGCAAAACGCGCAATGGATTCAACCCACGACCGATGAGCGGCTGACGCTCGTCACCTGCTGGCCCTACAACGACAACTCGCATCGATTGATCATCGTCGCCCGGCCGATCGATCCGAATCGTATCAAAGGAAATCCGGATCTGCCCTAGTTGCACTAATCCCACATCATCCCAGGTTTATTTGGAGCCGCCAAATTGGATAATCGCATTCCTGCCTATTTTCAATTCGACAAATACCACATTGCGCCTGAAGATGTCGTGCGAGGCACTTTGCATTGTGAGCCAGGCAACCTTCAGCCCAGGGTCATTGTGACGCCGATCTGGAAAGTCGACGTGTTTACCGAAGTGGCAGATGAGATTACGGAAATAGTGGAAGGCAGTATCTACCAACTCAAATACCAGCAGCAACAGTTCAGTCTGATTCGTTCAGGAATCGGCGCCCCTCAAACCGGTGACGTGATGCTGGCCTTAGGCTGCACGCCCTGCAACGTCGCTATCTTCATCGGCTCGGTCGGCGGGTTGAGCGCCGACCTGCAGATCGGCGACTTGATCGTGGCGGAGAAGTCACTCTGCGGCGATGGCTTCTCGCGCTACCTGGCGGAAAAAACCGTACCGGACGACGGCTTTCTTCAATCCGTAGAACCTGATTTAGATTCAACCGAGTGCCTTAAGCAGTCCGCGATTGAGATTTGCCGCAATAGCGCGGTGCCCTTGCATACCGGCACGATATTCTCGACGGACAGCATCCTGGCTCAGTTCTTTCGACTCGGCTATCTTGTGGAAGATTTGCATTGCATCGGGATCGAAATGGAAACGGCGGCCGTTTTCCAGGCGGCTCAATTAGTCGGGATCAATGCGAGTGCGCTGCTTCAAGTTTCCGATCTGCCGCTGCGGAACAAATCTATTTACTCTGGCCGAACGAAACAGGAGATGAAACATCGGAAGTCCGTCCGACAGGAAGTCCTGGCGCGGATAGTCCTGGACTCATTGCTAGCCAATCCGTAAGCGACTGGCACCCATTCACTTGCACGCCATCCGGCGACAGATCACATTCAGCTCTTACCCTAATCAAGAAAGCGAATCCAACATGAACCTGCTCGATACACCCATCATCCGACGCACGCGGCGCAATCACGCGCTGGAACACGCGACGATTCATCTGCTCAGCACTGCCCTGCCCGGCACATCGATGGCCGGCCGCTCGACGCCGTTCGGCTTTTATCTGTACGGCAATGTCACGCAGGAAGCGTTGATGGACGCGGCCCACCAGGCGCTCGCGCGGCTGCGCGGCGGTGAACATCGCCTGGCGATCCATCCCGGCTGCGGCACAAACTATCTGACGGCCGGCGCGTTCTCCGGGCTGGCGGTATTCACTACGCTCAACATCGGTCATCAGCGCGATCGCTGGTCAAAGCTGCCCGACGCGCTCATCGCCGCGACGCTGGCCTTGATCCTCTCGCAGCCGGTCGGCCCGATGCTGCAGGAGAAATTCACTACGCTGGCCGACATGGGCGATCTGGCGATCGCTTCGGTGCGCAAACTCAGCGCGCGCGGCAAAGTCAACGCTTACTACGTGGAAACGATCAGCTCTTGATTGCTGATTTTAGATTTCTGATTTCGGATTGCAGGCTGCCTGATGCCCGATCCCTGATCGACTGATCCCATGTTCTATCTTCTGCACGGCGACAACGAACTCGAACGCAGCGAACAAGTGGCTGAGTTCAAACGCAAAGTCGGCGACGAGTCATTGCGTGATTTGAACGTGACCGTCCTCGACGGGCGCAAAGTCACGCTGGGCGAAGTGCAGCACGCGGCCGACGCGATTCCGTTTCTGGCCGACCGGCGATTGGTCATCGTCGAGGGACTGCTTACCCGATTGGCCGGGCGCAAATCGAAAGGCGATGACGGCGAAGAAGCGGCCTCGGGATCAGCTAAAGATTATTTGAACAACCTGCTCGAATACCTCCCGCGAGTGACTGAGACGACGCAGCTGGTTTTCGTCGAACCGCAGTCGCTTAAACCGACGCATCCAATCGTCAAACTGGCGCAGCAAGCCAGAACGGCGATCGAATTCAAACAGCCGGCGCTGGCCGAACTCAACGGCTGGATCATCAAACGCGCCAGGAAACACACCGGCACGATCGAGCCAGCCGCGGCCAATCGTTTGGCCGCCTTGATCGGCGGCGATCTGCGCCGGCTCGATCAGGAGATCGATAAGCTCATCACCTACGTCAACGGCCAGCGGCCCGTGACTGAAAAGGATGTCAACCTGCTCGTGGCCGATTCGGGGCTGAGCAACATCTTCGACATGGTGGATGCGCTGGGCAAACGCGACGGCCAACGTGCTGCGCGTGAACTGCATCACCTGCTCGATCAGGGCGAGAACCCGCTCGGTTTGCTGGCTATGATCGTGCGGCAGTTCCGATTAATGATTCAAGTCAAAGAGTTGCAGGAAAACCGCCTGCCGCCGGACGAGATTGCGAAGCAGTTGGGCCAGCATCCATTCGTGGTGAAGAAACTGAGCGAGCAAGCGCGCAACTTCAGCCTGTCGAATCTGGAAGCGATTTATCGGCGGCTGCTCGACATCAACGTGGAGATCGTTACAGGGCAAACGCCAGACATTCTTGCGCTTGATTTGTTGGTGGCGGGGCTGGCGGGCTAATCAGAAACGTGGACACGGGGAAAATCCGCGTCCAATTAAGGAGCCTCATGGGTTGTGCACGTGCAGTTTTGTGTGTGGTCTTTCCGCCGCTGGCCGTGCTGGATCGCGGCTGCGGCACATTCATCATCGTGTTGGCTTTGACCATGGCCGGCTGGGTGCCGGGTGCGATTGCGGCGCTGCTGTTGAATTATCAGGCAGCCAATACGCGACGCTGGTAGATATGAGGAACCCGGTCTCTGCCTCCTGCGGAGCAGGCGAAGCCAGGTTCCTCACACGGATCAACGCGAATCATTATGCGTTTTCAGCGCGTGCCATGTGCCAGGTATTGTGCGTCAAATCCTGATACAGATCGAATTTGCCTTCCAGGCAGCGCACGTGAAAGTAATGCCGCTGCATGCGGCCGCCGTTGCCGCGCGTGCCCGTCGTCCAGCAGCGTTCAACTGCCTCGACGCTGTATTCGTGGCCGCGCCAGACGAACATGCGTGGAAAGTAACCGAACCGACGGGCGCGCATCTCGATCGCTTCGTGGCCGCGTCGCACCGGGGCCGATTTTCTAATTAGCTTGCGATTACCGAATAGCATCAGGCTCATGATATACAATCTCCTCTCCACCAATGACAAATTGTCTGGGCGCAGACATCGGCGCGCCCTGCCCAACTGCATACGATCCGTTCCAGACATGATTGGCCGGCAACGCGGCGTAGCCCTGAACCAGCGACGACGGCGGTTGCGACACGTACACCACCGGCTGCGCGTTGGTCACGATGCGCTCCGCTGGACGATGGCCCCTGATGTACCAGCCAATAGCCGCACCGATCGGCAAACCGAGCAGCAGGCCGAAGACGATGCCCGTTAACAGTGAAATCGCTTGCTCGCTCAACCGGCTGGCGATAAAGGCCGCCATCACCACCGCGGCTGCGACAAAAGTCAATGCAATAATCGTTATTGCGTTTTTCATGGTGTTTACTATAGGGCCGATCTGATCCGTTGTAATTTGCGAACCGCTTCCACAAGTGGCTCAACCGAATCTCGACCTGGATTGGGCAGGATCCCGGCGACCGATTGAGTAATCTCGCCGCCTCGCTCACCCGCCGATAAGCGACGCACCACACTCCGCGTCTCATCCAGCGAAATATGCGCTGCCTGGAATCGAATCACGCCGGTACCTGAAACCGCCACAAAGTCACCCCGTCCGCTCAACCGCTCCGCGCCTGTTCCGCCGACACCGGCCGCCACGCGCGCATCGTCACTGCTGGCCACGCGACCGACCAAACGCACCGGAAAATTCGCTTTAATCAGCGGTCCCAGAACGGAACTCGATGGTTTCTGCGTCGCACCGATCACGTGGATGCCCGCTTCGCGTCCGCGCTGAACCAATCGACCCACACTATCGAGAATGCTCTGGCCACCAGTCTGAACTAGATCTGCCAGTTCATCCAGCACAATCACGATGCGAGGCTCAGTCACGCGGGATTGGTCGCGTGATTCCATTAAGGCCACCATATCCACCAGTGCGCGCACAGCCTGATCGGGCTGCGAGACAATCGGTCGGAGCAAATGCGGCAGATCGGACAACGCTTCAAAGGCACGGCTCTTGGGATCGATCAACACGAACTGCAGCTGTGATCGACGATACGCCAACGCCAACGAAACAATCATGGCCTGTACCAACGCCGTCTTGCCCGAACCGGTCGTACCCGCTACCAACACGTGCGCAACATCAGGCGACGGCAGCCGCAGCAGCAAAGGTGCGCCATCATCAGCGAGGCCCAATACCGCCGTGCCGAAGGGAATGCGTGAACTTGGCAAACGCGCGCACAAG
>JADGQE010000130.1 GCA_017882055.1 Thermoflexales bacterium | reverse complement strand
GAATTCTATCGAAAAGAACCCGGCTCTGGGTAGGACCACCAGATTCAGCCGGTCGTTATAGCCGACCTGCCCTGCCTGCTTTTTGCAGGGTTGCAAGCCGACGGATATCCTACCGCACGCGTGGTGCGGCTGATTGGGTGGCTAGTAAGAAGGACAGTCATCCGGGTTGGAGCCTCCGCCCAAGGGCCTAGACTAAATTGGCCCGCCGGACGGATGACGCCAACCCGGCAATAAGGTACACTGAGCGCGATCTTGAATCTTGAATAAGGAAAAGGCCATGCGTAAACTCATTGCGTTGTTTCTGATTGTCGCTTTTGTTTTTCCGTTGACGCTCGCGACTTTGAGCGTGATCTCGATCAGTTCGTGGGTGCTCGATCGCAATTTCTACACGAATCTGGTCAGTGATTCGCGCCTGTACGAAGCACTGCTGACCGAGGATCTGCCGGGCTACTTTAACAGCCGTGGCATCGTGAAAGAGGCTGACAGTTTGCCCGTCGGAGCGTTGAGCAAGGCGCTGCGCGAAGTGGTGACACCCGATTACCTGCGCGACCAGAGCGTGCGCATCGTCAACAACGCCTTTGACTTTATCGAAGGTCGCACTTACACGCTCGATTTGTATCTCGACGCCGCGCCGATTAAGGCGGCACTGCAAGGCGATGGCGGGCCGCGCTTCGCACGCACGCTGGCGGCCAATCTGCCGGGCTGCGCAGCGAGTCAAGAATCGATCGCACCCGGCGGCTCGCTGCTGCGGTGCTTGCCATCGGATGTCACGGTCGATCGGGCCGCGGACAAGATCACGGCCGCCCTGCCCGCCTTTCTCAACGACGTGCCTGATCGCATCAACCTGAGCCGCGAGCCGATCAACGTAAACGTTCAATGGCGCGGCGTCTCCTGGGGTTTCATCGGCGCGACCGGCGGGTTGAATATCGCCATCGGGGTGCTGTTGTTCATGGCGGCTGGAGCATGGCTCCTCACGGCCTTTATCGGCGGCGAAGATCGACGCGGACATCTGCTGTGGCTGGGTTGGTCACTGATCTTCCCGGCGATCATCATCTTCTTGATCGGCCTGGCCGTCACGACACCGCTGGCGTTCAACTGGACTAACTTCGGACTGAGTCGGGCGCACTTCGGCGGAGCCGAGTTCAGCCCCGCCTTCCGCGAAGCGATCGTGTCTGTGGCAGGCAACGCACTCAACGCCGTTGCCAACGGCTTCCTGGCCGCCGGGGCAGTGGCCGGTGCACTCGCATTGATGCTGATTACGTGGGGCCTATCGACCGAGCCAGAACGCCCGATGCCGCCGATGGCCATTCGAGGATCAGTGAATCAGGGATCAGGCAATCAGGGCGCGGTACAGGGAACGGCGAATCAGGGATCAGGCATCAGTTAAGGCAATGACTCAAGACCTTGCAGGTGGACACCTGCGAGATCTAACTTCCAACAGGAGAACAGCATGTCAGCGAATACAACGACGACGGCCATCAACCTGGCCTATCCGGATACGAACGGATTGAATCTAAAGATTGGGCTGGGCGCATGCAAATTGAAGGTGACGCCGGGCGACAGCGGAGCATGGGTGAGCGGAACTTATCATGATCCCAATGGCGCATTACCGCCGCGCATCGAGCAGGACGGCGGGACAGCCCGCATCACGCAAGATTATCGCATCGCCGATGTCTTCAATCTGATCAACGGCGCACCCAGGATCGATCTGGCGTTGGGCAAAGCCAGGCCCTATCCGCTGACCGTGGAAATGGGCGCGAGCGAAAGCAGCTTCGATCTGGGCGGGCTGCCGATTACGCGGCTGACCGTGAAGCAGGGCGCGGGCAAATGCGAGTTCGATTTCTCCGCGCAAAATCCGCAGCCGATGAGTCTGCTCACCGTCGACGCGGGCGCATTGAGTTTGGAGATGAAGAATCTGGCCAACGCCAACTTCGCCGAGATGAACGTCAGCGGCGGCGCGGCGGCTTGCAAGTTCGATTTTGGCGGCACCCTTCAGCGCGACGCGCACGTAAAGATCACCGCCGGGATGGCGAGCGTGGAAGTGATTGTGCCGGCCAACACCGCCGTGAAGATTGCCACCGAATCGGTGATGGGCAGTTTGAACGTAGGCAACGGCTTTACCAAAAAGGCCGGGGCTTTCTGGACTGAGGCAGCCATCAAAGGCCAGACACCCGTATTGGCGATCGATGCCAGCGTCTCCCTGGGTTCGCTGATTATTCGCGCGGCGTGATTGTGATCGCCGGTTAATTTTATCCAGCGTAGGGGTAAGATGATCTTGCCCCTACTCGCAATTCGGTCAAACGCAGAACTGGCCGGTTCCTCGATCAATTGTTGTTGGCAGACAACGGCCATTTTGAACCACGGAGACACAGCGCCTGGCGGCCCAGGCCATACCCGCCGCAAAGCGGCGGTGGCCCGTCAGACGCTGGCTTCCGGTGGAAGCCAGACATGGGCAGTTCGCGGAGATTAAATCAGGCGTGCGCGAGTTGATCGAACTGGATCCAGGCCATAGGCTCAAGCGAGCGTAACACTGCGAGGAAAACTGTTTGTTGCATTTGGAATAAAATGTAGTACGATAGAAGTGGGACGGTCGGCAGGGATGGGTACCCTGTCGGGTCAGGTTTGTTCTCCTTTCGGCGCTACGAGCTTCGATGATGAATCGAGGCTCGTGGTGTTTTAGGGAAAATAATTTTGATATTCGCAAAACGCCCCGGCGCGAGTATAATACGCCCAACCGGCGCGCCTGAGCCAGTTCGCCCGGTCTACCTCACGCCAAAGGAGAGAATCATGATCGATCTACCGATCCCGCCGCTGGGCCTTACGTCCGAGCAAGCCGCCGCCGAGTTCGATCAGCTGCAGCTCAAGCTGGTCGAGTTGTGGAAGTTTATCCAATCGATGAATCAAGAGGCACAAACGATCGTCGTCGTGCCGTCGATGTCGATCGATTCGGATTTGAAAGGCTCGGAACTGCAAGCCTACGAAGAGCGCTTTTTGTTTTTGCTGCTGCTGCTCCGCCAACCGCGCGCCCGCCTGATTTACGTGACTTCGCAAACGATCTCACCCAGCATCGTCGATTATTATCTCGATATGCTGCCCGGTGTGATTTCAAGCCACGCCCGCAAGCGCTTGTTCCTCGTCGCGCCAATGGATGCTTCGACCCGGCCACTCAGCCAAAAGATACTGGAACGTCCCAGGCTGATCGAGCACCTCAAGTCGCTCATCCTCGATCCCAATCGCGCGCATCTGGTGCCCTACAACACGACGTATCTGGAACGCGATCTCGCGCTGCGTCTAGGCATTCCGATGTACGGCGCCGATCCCAAGTATTTCCCGCTTGGCACCAAAAGCGGCTGCCGCCGGATCTTCGACGAACTGGCTGTGCCGCATCCGATCGGCTACGAGGATCTAAAATCGGTTGACGACGTCGTGCAGGCGATTCAGAAGATGCGAGCGGAGAAGCCGCAGCTGCGGCAAGTGTTGATCAAGTTGAATGAAGGCGTGTCCGGCGAAGGCAATGCCCTGATCGATCTGGCCGAGCTGCCCGCACCGAGTAATGCGGCGCGGGCTGATGCAATCGCGATCGAACAACGCTTGCAGGCGATGCAGTTTGAATTGGCCGGGTTGACGTACGCGGCCTACATTGAAAAGTTGAATCAGCGCGGCGGCGTGGTCGAAGAGCGCATCCTGGGCGAAGAGTTCCGCAGCCCCAGTGTGCAGCTGCGCGCCAATCCGCTGGGCAAAGTCGAGCTGCTGTCCACGCACGATCAGCTGCTGGGCGGGCCGAGCGGGCAGAGTTATTTGGGCTGCAAGTTCCCAGCCGATCCGGGTTACGCGGTATTGATCACGCGCGAGGCGGCCAAGGTCGGCGAGCGATTGGCACGGGAAGGCGTGATCGGCCGGTTCGCGCTCGATTTCGTCGTGGTGCGATCGCCGGGCGGCGAGTGGCAGCCCTACGCCATCGAGATCAATCTACGCAAAGGCGGCACGACGCATCCTTTCCTCACCCTGCAATTTTTGACGGACGGGACTTACGATCCGGAAACGGCCACCTTCACCGCACCCAGCGGCCGCAAAAAATATTTCGTCGCCAGCGATCATGTCGAGTCGCCGCTCTACCGGGCCTTCACGCCGGACGATCTGTTTGACATCGTGGTGCGGCGCGGGCTGCACTTCGATCAATCACGACAAGTTGGGGTGGTCTTCCACATGATCAGCGCGTTGGGTGAGTGCGGGCAATTGGGCCTGGTGGCCGTGGCCGAATCACCGGACGAGGCTGAGGCTCTGTATCGACGCACGATCAGCGTGTTGGATGAGGAAGCGCAGGCGGCGCTGAAGTATTAGGATCTGAGCCATCAAAATGCCGCGGGCCTCATTTCAGCATCAAGGGCCGCCGGCGTGAATTGGATTGGGACCGGTCTTTTTGATCAAACGAGCCTCGCGGCTGTAGCGAGGCTCGCCGTATGATAGCGGCGATTGCCGCCGCGCTGGCTTGTCAGGGCAATACGGTGACGACGCCCGACATCGGCGTGCCGAAGTTGCCATTGCTGTCTTGAATGCCGCCATCCGTACCCGGCAAGTACCCGTGATCATCATCACGGCGCATGCCGCGCGATAAGCATTCGTGAGACTACATACCGGAATGGCTTCTGTGCCTTCGCTGAGAAGGCCACAATAGAAACAGATTGAGCCCCGATTCATCGTCGTGGCTCAATCTGTTTGTGGGGTCAGCGTCCGATGCGGTTTTGGCCCAGGTAACGCTACACGCCGGAATGCTCGATCGTGACCCGGGTTAGATCATTGGGATCATAGCGCACCGTGATCAGTTGACCGGGCTGGAACTTGGGAACGGATACGCTCGAAATCACACCCTGAGCCTGCGCGTTAAACCTGGGAGCATTTGCGGGCTGGACTTCCAACTGCAACGTTACCGCCGGGTTGCTGCCGTTGACGTCGATGCCCATGGGCAAGTATTGAAGCACTTTGGCCCTGGCCTGCGTGCCGGTCTTGATCAACGCCTCATTCGCTGCGTCGATCTGCTTGAGCATTTGCTCAGATTGCTGCGCGTTCATGCCTGCCATCGGCGTACCGGCGATGGACCCCATCGGCATGGCACCCATGGTCGGAACCGCCGCAGGTACGGCGGCCATCACGCCGACGATGGCTACGCGGCTGGGGTTGGCCGGATCATACTTCACCTGTACCGTCGCACCCGGTTGATACATCCCCAGATGAACGATCGAAACTGTTTGCCGCACTTCCGCTTGAAACGGCGCGCCATTGGGCGGCTGCACCTGCAACTGTATGCCGACTTGCGGATTTTCGTTGATGCGCATGCCGGTGTCCCAGGTATTGATGATAGTGGCCGTGGCTGTGACACCGGATTGCATCACTTGCGACGTCATCTGCGAGTTGCGGGCCAGACGGATCAGCATCGGCCCGATCGTAACGGCGAGGATGAGAATCACGACGACAGGGATGAGGATAGGCAGGATATTCAAAATTTCCATGGTAGTCTCCTTGAGATATGGCTAATTCACTGCGGGCCGCTCGGCTGGCTGGGCCGATGAAGTGAGCCGCGTGTCATCCAGAGGCAATGATGTGAACCCCACACGGACAATTGTAACGCGATCGTACTTCGATTGTCAAATGATCGCATGGGCGAGAGTGCGCGTCAGATTTTTGCGCGCCACAGGGCCAGCGATTGGAAATCGCGCCTGGCGGGCGTGCCGCCGACCGTCCGCCTACGCGGACGAAGCACGATCCAGGTGGGACGGGCCGCGTCCACGGAGGTGGACGATCAGCCAGCGGCTTCACAGGCGCGAATTCTACGGGAGCACTGCACCGCACAGGCCATGCCCAACGCACCGCGTTGGTGGCCCGCCAGGCGCCGCACTGCACGGCCCATGCCCTACTCTGCATAGCAGAGTAGGTGGGCCACCAGGTGCAGTGGGTGCAAGTGTGTGTTCGCCTGCCGTGCCAGACGCAAAACTTTGACGCGCACTTTGACGCGCACTCCATTGGCGGATCGAGGGAGCGGGTTAGGTTTTGTTCGCTCTCGATGATATACTATCTGGAACGCCGAGTGTTCGGCGTACGAACTTCGCCCAAGGAGATTGCGATGTCTTCAATTAATAATCGCCGCCCGGCTGCTTCAGGCAAATCGTTCAACGGTCTGATAGCCGCCACCGGAATTGTACTGGGATTGCCGCTCGTACTGGCCGGCAACTGGATCGCGTACAGCACGTTGGTGATCGATCATCAAGTGCCGTTGCCGCCCGCGATCGAGGCTGAACGCAATTCACTGGCCGGCACTACCACCGGCCGGCTCAGTTTCTACGCCGATCGCACCGCCGGCGGGCGGCCGCTGCTGCTCATCCACAGTGTGAATGCCGCCGCCTCGGCCTATGAGATGCGTCCGATCTTTGAACACTATCGGGGGCAGCGTCCGGTCTATGCGCTGGATCTGCCCGGCTATGGTTTTTCCGAACGAAGCGATCAGGCCCGTTCGCCCGAGGCGTATGCGCAGGCCCTATTGGATCTCGTCACTCCGATCGGCGAGCCGGTGGATGCGATTGCGCTGTCGCTGGGTTGCGAGTTCGCCGCGCGCGCCGCGCTGCAACAGCCCGATCGATTCCATTCACTGACGTTGATCTCACCCAGCGGCTTCAATGCCAGTGGCACAGGCCGGGCCACGCAGCAGGCCGTCGAACAGGATCGGACCGACTCCGTTTACCGCGCGCTAGCCGCACCGCTGTGGGGCCGGGCGCTGTTTGATTTGATTGCCACGCGGCGCAGCATTGAATTCTTTTTGAAGCAGAGCTTCGTCGGGCCAGTGCCGCAGTCGTTGGTGGATTATGCCTATGCCACCGCGCATCAGCCAGGCGCGCACTACACGCCGCTGCGTTTCGTCAGCGGGCGGTTGTTTACGCGTGACGTGCGTCCGGTTATCTATGAACGGTTGACGCTTCCGGTGCTGGTGGTGTATGATCGCGATGCCTTTTGCCGGTTTGATGCGCTGCCGGAACTGGCAACCGCCCACCCCAACTGGCAAACCGCCCGCATCGAGCCTACGTTGGGGTTGCCCCAGTTTGAGGCGATGCCGCAACTGGCGGAGACGCTCGATGGCTTCTGGCGCGGTCTTTGAACTACACGGCGGAGCGAGTACGAGCAAGATTCAGGTGGTAGATAAACAATGAAGTCACGCGTTCTGATCGTCGACGATGATAGTATCACGCGACAGTTATTCCGATTCGTGCTGGAGCGCGACGGTTACGAAGTAGCCGAGGCGGAATCGGGCGAGCAAATACTGGCCAGGACCATCAACTTTAAGCCGGACCTGATTCTGCTGGATGTGATGATGCCCAGAGTCAGCGGACTGGATGTCTGCCGCCAATTGAAGAAGGATAGCCGCACCCAACACGTGCCGGTGATCATCATCTCGGCGTATACGAATGCCGTCACCCGGGCCGAGGGCCTGCTGGCAGGCGCCATCGATTTTATGAACAAGCCCTGCAGCCCCAGCCAGCTGCTGGAAAAAATCCGGGCGGTCACGCCGGCCACCCGCCACGTCGAGTGAGGGTACGCCTGACAGCCCTTAAGCCTGAGAGTCTGGCTGGCGCGATCAGCGGCCCGAAGCAGTTGCAGGAAATTGGTAACTACCTCGATAATGTTAGATTACCGGTCAACCGTCATTGCGAGATGTCCATCAGGCGCGGCCTGATGCGTTGCCACAGAAACGCTCCACGTCCGCGTCCCCGCGGACGCCCCACCGCGGGGACGCGGTTGGGGAGCAAGTTTCTGAGCAGCGCTTTTTGCGAAGCAATCTCAGACTCAACCAAACGGAGATTGCTTCGCCGCGATACAGCTGCGGCTCGCAACATATGCACCCACTGCGTGCAGGTGTGACGAATCTAACATCGTCGAGGTAGATACGGCAATCGGCCGATACAGTAACGAGCCTCGATTCACTATCGAGGCTCGTTCATTTGAAACTGGATCGATCGGGCGCACTCACCTCAGATCATCAAGCGTCCGGCAATATCGCGTCGATCTTTGAACTGCTGCCGCGCAAAGGCTTTGTATTCCACCAGCGCGTCGAACAACACTTTGGCCGACGCATCGCGTTTGGCCGTGGCCCTCGGCACCGCCTCAATCGCCGCCTTCTGCGCGCGATCGGCCGCTTTCAAGTCCTCGACCTTCGCCTTCAGGGCCTGCAACTTGACTGCCGTCACGGTCTTGGCCGCCAACCTGGCCGCATACTGGGGATCGGCCCCTCGATCGGCCAACGCCTCAGCCGCCACGATGAAGTTCTGCAAATCCTTCGGCGCGGTGCCTGACAGCCCCAGCGCCGTCTTGGCCGCCGCGTCCCGCATCACCGCGGTGCGAGCGAAGCCGCGCAGCGAGGTAAAGAGTTTGCGCGCTGCTTTGTCTGCCTGCTTAAAAGCCGTCGAGGCCGCCTTTTGATCGCCGTCGGCCTGCTGGCGCGCGATGAAGTCCTTCTGCGCCGCTTTCTGCAGGGTGAGGATTTCGTTCAACTTCTCGGGCGTGTAACCGCCCTCGGACAGCAGCGGTGCGGCCTCCGCATCGGCCAGCGCTGTCTCCATCATTTGCCCGGCCAGGGCAATGTCATTGGCTAACTTCTTGTCCTGCGGGGAGTATTTGCCACGGGGCGCTTTGGAAAGGGGAGTGGTTTGTTGCTCAGCAGCCATGGTTGTCTCCTTATCGAGTTGAGTTTTCGAGGCCATTTGCCGACCTCGTTAGCATTATGCTGCCGTGGCGAATGCTTATGTCACGGCATAGATCTATTCAAAAGCCGCTAAGATCTATTCACAACCCATTCGGAGCTATTCGAGCGCCATTAAGAGCTATTCGTAACCGATGAGTAGCAATTCGTATAAAGTCACCTCCTATTCAAAGATAATGACTCACGATTCAACTACCCGTCTAAGCCATTCAAACTACGTCACCCGTTATTCATACTGAATGAGATGCTTTGCCCAAAGGGTGCAGCGCTTGGGGACGTGTGTTGCCAATAGAATATGATCGATTTTAAGAATTGTCAAGTCAAGGATGAAGGATGAAAGCAGAGGGATGAAGGCTGAAGGATGAAGTTGGAGTTGGAGGCGAAGAAGTTTGACGGCGAGGTGAATGATGATATGATCAGGCGCATGAATGTAAGAGTGACTTCACGCGGACGAGTGACCATCCCAAGTGAGCTGCGACGCAAGTTCAGCATCACGGCTGGCGCGCGAATCGTGATCCGCAATGATGCTATAATTCACTCGCACTCAATGCACCAGGGAACTGGCTGAGCAATTCGAGAATTCAGCCTGGCCGGAAAAAGCAATCCGCAAAAACTTATGAAGTGCGTTATTTGCAAGCAAGCCCAAACCACGCCGGGCACCACGACGATTACCCTGGAACGGGGTGGCTTAACGCTGGTGGTTAAGAATGTGCCGGCGCAGGTCTGCCCGAATTGCGGCGAAGCCTACGTGGACGAACAAGCCAGCGCGCAAGTCTTGAAGACGGCGGAACAGATGGCGCGCGCCGGGACGCAGGTCGATATTCGCCAGTATGCGGCCGCT